>JAABTZ010000585.1 GCA_011389605.1 Desulfobacteraceae bacterium | reverse complement strand
GGTCCGTGCAGATGACACATGCGGCCCGGGCCACGTCTGCGGCCCCCACCTATTTTGAACCGGCCCTGGTCCCTGTGGGCGGGGCCACGCGGGCGTTGATCGACGGCGGGGTGTTCATCAATTCCCCGTCTGTGTCGGCGTATGCAGAAGCCAAAAAACTGTTTCCCGAAGCAACCGATTTTTTTGTGCTGTCCCTGGGAACGGGGGAGCTGATCCGGCCCATCGCATTTGTCGAAGCCAAAGACTGGGGCAAGGCCGGGTGGCTGGCACCGCTGCTCAGCTGCATGTTTGACGGGGCTGCAGATGCGGCCAACTACCAGATGAAAATGTTTCTGGGTGACCAGTATGTCCGGATGCAGACCAGCCTGTCCGTGGCATCGGATGACATGGACAACGCCACCCACGGCAATGTGGAAAACCTCAAGGCGGAAGCGGACACGCTGATCCAGACCCATAAGGCGGAGATGGAGATGGTGTGTACCCTTTTGCAGGAGAGTGCGGGAGTTTAACCCAACACCCAATGACCAATCTCAAACAAAAAACCATCTCCGGGCTCACCTGGAGCTTTATCGACAACTTTGCGCAAAAGGGTCTCACTTTTGTCATCGGGATCATCCTGGCGCGGTTGCTCTCCCCTTCCGAGTTCGGGTTGATCGGCATGATCACCATTTTTATTGCTGTTTCAGAATCGTTCATCAACAGCGGTTTCGGCGCGGCCCTGATCCGGAAGCAAGACTGCACGGATGTCGATTTTTCAACGGTATTTTATTTCAACCTGGCGGTGGGTGTGTTGTTTTACTGGATTTTATTCTTTTCAGCGCCGGCCATCAGCCGGTTTTTCAACGAACCGCAGCTGACAAGCCTGGTGAAGGTCCTGGCGATCGTTCTGATCATCGATTCTTTGACCATTATCCAGCGAACCATTTTGACCAAACGAATCGATTTCAAAATCCAGACCAAAATATCGGTGGCCGCGTCCATTGTGTCCGGCGCAGTGGGCATCTCCCTGGCATTCAGCGGTTTTGGCGTGTGGAGCCTGGCAGTCATGCAGATCATCCAGAGAGCGGTCAATTCCGGCCTGCTGTGGCTGTGGAACCGGTGGCGGCCTCTGCTGGTGTTCAGCAGAACTTCCTTTAACGAATTGTTCTCGTTCGGGTATAAACTGCTGATCAGCGGGCTGATCGACACCCTGTACCGTAACATCTATCTGTTGATCATCGGAAAATACTTTTCCGCCCAGGAACTGGGATATTATACCCGGGCTCATCAGTTTCAGGCCCTGCCGTCCCAGAACATCAACAGCATCATCGGCCGGGTCAGCTACCCGGTCCTTGCCCAGATGCAGGATGACAAAGCTGCTCTTAAAAGAAATTACCAGAAACTGATCAAAAGCATCATGTTCATCACCTTCGTGCTCATGATGGGCATGGCAGCAGTGGCCGAACCCATGGTCATCACCCTGATCGGCGAGCCGTGGCGGCCGTGCATCATCTATTTGCAGCTACTGTGCTTTGTGGGAATGATGTACCCCCTGCACGCCCTGAATTTGAACATGCTCAATGTGCAGGGCCGGTCCGATCTGTTCCTGAAACTGGAGATCATCAAAAAAATTCTGGCCGTGCCCGTGATCTTCATCGGCGTGATGTTCGGTATCAAAGCCATGATCGTGGGCATGATGGTCAACACTCAGATCGCCTATTTTCTGAATTCGTACTGGTCCGGCCGGTTCATCGACTATTCCATGAAAGATCAGGTGAAAGACATCCTGCCCTCGTTTATCCTGGCCGTAACCATGGGCGCGATTGTGGCAGGACTCGACTGGCTACTGCCGTTTGGATATCCGGCAACGCTGGCGATCCAGGTGGTGTCTGGTGCGGTCATAGTGTTTGTGATGGCTGAGGTTACAAGGCTGGAGGCGTATCTTTTTATGAAGGAAGTTCTGCACGGCAAACTTGCAACAATCAAAACAGAAAGGGAGCAGTCACAGTAGTGAGAAATCTGAGAAGCGAACAGAAAATCATGCAGGCATGGAAAGGGGACCCGTCAAAACCGCTGGTCAGTATTCATTGCTTGGCCTTCAATCACGAATCCTACATAAAAGACGCTTTGGAGGGCTTTTTGATCCAGGAGACCGATTTTCCGTTTGAGATCCTGATCCATGACGATGCCTCTATGGACCGGACCGCTGATATTATCCGGGAATATGAAGCAAATTATCCGAAATTGATCAAGC
>JAABTZ010000584.1 GCA_011389605.1 Desulfobacteraceae bacterium | reverse complement strand
CAGAGCGGTTTCTGCAGCATTGCGGATCTCATCGGGTGTAAAGGGCTTGTGAAGATAATCGACAATTCCCAGTCGGGCGCTTTCCTTGGCGCTTTCAATACTGGCATATCCTGTGATTATAATCACCTTTGCTTCCGGCTGGCTCTGCCTTACTTCTTTTAACATTTCCAGGCCCTTGACACCGGGAATCTTTAAATCAAGCAGGACCAGGTCATAAGATTTTGCACCGATCTTTTCAAGGGCCTGCTCCCGGGTGACAGCCTGCTCAACCTCATATCCTTTTTTGGACAGAATCTTCTTTATATTTTTGGCAATATAGGCCTCATCATCAATAACCAGTACACTCTCAGGGGCCTCGGTCCGGGGAAATTCAATAATGGTTGCATCGGTCTTTGACTGTTTTTTCTCCATTATCTTCTGCATGCGGGCCTTCAGTTCCTCGTATGGCGGCACGGCATATCCGTCCCGGTCCACATGGCTTGCATATTCCCTGCCGGCAATGGCTGCAACCTGCTCATAATCAAAGGGCATTTCCACACCTATTAGCTTTCGTACATCCGGGCCCTTGGATTGTTTTGCAGCCTTGCCCTTTTTGCCCTTTTTCTGGGGGCAATTCTGGGTTTTAAGACCTGCCTTGCAGGTTTTCCCCAGTTTTTTGAAAATTTCACAAACCATTTGGCCCATTTCACAAAAATGCTCAGGCTGTTTGACTTCCACCACAGGCATGTCCGAACTGCCCAGGCTCTCAACATATTCCTCCCCTGTATATTTGGCCACATCATCCATATCAAAAGGAAAGCCGGCTTCATTTGAGGAGGATTTTTCCGGAAAAATTCCTGCCATCCTGGCTTTCAGCTGCTCATAAGGCATAAAGGCAACCTCACCAGTCTGCAGGCTGCCAACGTATTCCGGCCCGGTCATTGCTGTTACCTCGTCATAGTTAAAGGGCATGTCAATGCCGATTAGCTTCTTTACAGACGGCCCCTTGGCGGACTTGCCCTTTTTGCCTTTTTTCTGCGGGCACTCCTGGGTTTTCAAACCTGCCTTGCAGGTTTTTCCAAGTTTTTTGAAAATTTCGCAGACCATTTGGCCCATATCACAAAAATGCTCCGGCTTTTTAACCTCCACCACGGGCCTGTCTGAACGGCTCAGGGTATTTACATAGTCTTCTCCGGTATATTTGGCCACCTCGTCTGCATCAAATGGCAAATCAATGTCTATAACATTGATTTTCTCCCTTAAATCCTCGGTTACAGGAGCTTCAACGAGCTTTTCGGCGGCGGCCAGGTTGATAATTTCCCGAAGCTCCTCAGGTGTAAACGGCTTGCTGATGTAATCCAGGGCCCCGAGCTGCATGGCCTTAACTGCTGTGTCAGTGGAACCATAAGCGGTCATGATAAGTGCCTTGGTAAGGGGCCAGTCTTTTTTGACCCGCTTTAGCAGCTCCAGGCCGTTCATGCCCGGCATGACCATGTCAGAAAGGATCATGGAAAAAGGCTCCTTGGAAAGCTTTTCCAAAGCCTCATGGGCACTTTGGGCCTTATCCACCTCGTAGTTGCTTTTGGCCAGAATCTTTCCCACGTTGTCGCAGATATGTTTTTCATCATCAACCACAAGAATTTTCTGTTTTTCAGTCATGGCTGTCTCCTTTTTAAATGGCCTTGCAGGGCCGGTAAAATTGCTGTTGAATCATAATGCTCATCACTTTTGCCTCTTTACATGCAGACAGCATGCCAAGTTAAAAAAACATTTATAAATACCTGAAATATAAATATAAATCAAAATAAACCCAAAAAGATCCGGCCAGAAAATGCAGCCGTTTGATATACACGTGGCCGGAACATGTAAAACCTGAACTGAGCGTTAAGGAAAGCATTGTTTTCGTTCTGGCGAAATTGCACTTCGTTGCCCTGACGGCGGTGCGGAAAAGTGGGTTTCAGGGCGGGAATTGAGGCTAAAAAAGGCTCCTGGAGCGAGGAAACTCCTTTTCCGTGCCGCCGTCAGCCAAGGCTCTTATGGCTCTTTTTTATGCAAAAATACCACCCTGGGAGGGATAAGCAGCTTTTTACGATTCCATCAGTATATGATGCAATTGTAAAAAGTCGCTCTTAGACGGCTTTGTAAAAAGTTCAAGACCAAGGCTTGCGCGATTTTGAAGAATGCAGCGCACTTAGCCGTACGTGAAATTCTTCAAAAATCGTGCGTAACGCAGATATTGGACTTTTTACGGTTCCATCA
>JAABTZ010000583.1 GCA_011389605.1 Desulfobacteraceae bacterium | reverse complement strand
TTTGTAATTTTTTGTTATAGCTTTGGTAGACATTGGTTGCAGGCATCATACGCTGTTTTTATGTCATGGGTACGGTCAGAACGGGAATTGCGCTTCCCCGCAGAACACCCCTGGCTGTGGACCCCATTATTGCGTCCGTCAGACCGCTTCCACCTGTCTTTCCGATAATGATAATATCGCAGGAATTCTCCTTGGCAGCCGCGATGATTTCTTCAACAGGTTTTCCCCGGCGCACCAGGATTTCATCGGCAACATACTCGCATTCCGGCGTATTGGTCTTCACATCGTCGCAAAAGGACTGCAGCCGCCCCTTTGCAAGGCCCATGGCTTCGTTTTCATTTTTCTTTTTCAGCTTTTCCCATTCTTTATCCGTAAAATACATTTGAATACTTGGTGCTAAAACAGCGACATCGTCGATCACGTTCAGTGCCAGCATTCGGGCATCGTGCTTCCGGGCAATCGCCATTGCCCAGTCAATGGTTAAGCGGGAATTTTCAGAAAAGTCTGTTGCGTACAAAATTTTTTCTATTTTTGGGAACATGTAACTACCTCCTGCATTTAATCAATTTAAAACCCTATTTCCATGCGATATAGCGATGCCCTCAAATTATCAACGTTGCTTCCTGGCCCTGCACAGTTCATCGACAGGATAGGCAAGTATGGTGTCAAGGGCCTGCTTGTCCTGCAAAATAACCTGGGAGCAGGAAGTAGACGATTGTATCCATTGAAGGACGGCAGCGGGAAACCCTTCTATCAATCGGTAATGCACCCATCGGGCGTCTTTCCGGTTTTCGACCAGCCCGGCATTCTGCAGAACGCTCATGTGCCGTGAAACCGTTGGCGTCGACACCTGCAAAAGTTCGGTAATCTGGCAGACGCAGAGCTCATTATGGGCCGACAGCGCCATGACGATTCGGAGACGGTTGCCGTCGGCAAGGGCCTTGATCTGTTTTAGTGTTTTTTCCATGAGAAGCCTTCCCGAAAGTTTATTGATTTGCATGATTAGCTAAATTTCTAAATAACGATAAAAATCTTCTCCGGAGATGTCAAGGTAAAATCTTTTTAGTTGTTAATCCACACCACATACAGCCGCGATGATTTCCAACGGATGAAATAACGGAAGCGACGGCATCAGGTGCTGGAACTGAAGCCGGCAGCTCAGACAGTCCGTAACTATGGCCTCCGGAAAGGCCTCCTTGATTTTTTCAGCCAACGGTTGTCCCAGGCGAACCGATGCGTCGTGAAAGTGCTTCTTGAACCCAAGGCTGCCGCCCATACCGCAGCAGTCCATGGACCCGCCAATACGTAAAATTTCCAGTCCGGGAACAAAACCGAGCAATTCTTCGTAGGGGCTTCCGATATTCTGCGCCCGCTGGTGGCAAGGGACAAAATAGGCCAGTCTTTGGTCCCTGCGCCCCAGGTTCGTATCGAAGCGCCCCTCCCGGTGCATGCGCACCAGATACTCCCCCGTATCCCAAAGCGCCTCTGAAAGACGGATTCGCGCAAGGGGATCGATGCTTATAAAATTCGGGTTGTCTTTAAGGATTTTGCCGTAGATAGACTTTTGAAGAAAGGTATGTCCGCCTTTGCCGCTTCCTGTTCGCGGGAGCCGAATCTCATTGGCACCGGCACCGGCCGCTTCCTGGTAAGCCTGCGAATAATGAGCCCCTTCCCGAAGAAGTATTTTCATGAAAAAACCGCACGTGGGGCAGGTTGTTACCAGATCGAAGCCGGCATCGGCTGCTGCCAGAAGCGAAGAAAGGTTTTTTTGTACCCGGGTGCGCGTAAGAGATTCTATCCCTTCGAGCAAAGTCGGCATCCCGCAGCACTGTTGCGGGGGGACATATACTGGCAGACCGTTTTTCTCCAGGATCTTTACGGCGGCTTTGGCCACCCCTGGAAACAGGTATCCGGCCGTGCATCCGGCAAAATAAGCTGCTGCCGGAACCCGATCCGGTTTTTGGGTCAGATTTTTCCTCTTGGCCCATGAAAAAAAATCCTCTGCCGGTAGCTTTGGCAGATTGCGCTTTTGCGATATTCCGGCAAAACGCTTTGCTGCTTTGGCCGCTGGATCGACCTGCAATACTGTATTGATCAGCTTCGGGAAGCGGCCTCCCAGGCGGCCGGCGCCCTGGACATCCGCCAGTAAGCGCACACCAATGGGAAATCCCCGCTCATGCGCCCTGGCCCTCTTGGACCGGATTATGTCTGTGCGGATGTTTGCGCAGGGGCACAGACC
>JAABTZ010000582.1 GCA_011389605.1 Desulfobacteraceae bacterium | reverse complement strand
TCCATGCCCCGCCGCCTGAATAGTGGGCAGGAGGTGCAAACCCCATCATGTTTTTCATGGTTCCGGTCATGCCGGCAAGAGTATGGACTTTTAAAACCGGCACGGAAATAATGAAATGAGACAGGCCTATTTCCGGGAAAAAGTATTCGGGCATCCGCCGGCAGGCAGAATTTTGAAGTTTATGCAAGGGTAAGGTGTTCAGATCCTTGAGCACCAAATTTTTCCGGGCTGCCAGTTGTGTATAGCCTAAAACATCAAAGACCTGCATAGTGTCATGGCCGGGATCACCCGTGCCTTCAGCTATAACGATCCGCGCTGAATTGTTGCAGGTGCGGATATAGTCAATTAATGCACTGCAGCATTCAGGCGCGGTGGTCACCGGAAAGGGCGTGGTTGTTACAAGATTGGGCTTGATTAAAATTTTTGTCTGCCCGGCAATGGCCCGGTTTGCCCCGATACTGTCCAGGGCTTCGGCTATGGATTTTTCATAAGCGATAAAGTCGACAACAGCAGTAGTCATGACAGCCTTTTCCGTATTATTTTCCGGCATCGGCTGCTTCCGGCAGTATCCTGAGGACGGCGGCCTTTTTTGGGATCAGCCATTGTCGTGCCGCCTGATTGATTTCCTCCACGGTGATTTCCTTATAATCATCTTCCATTGTACGGCTCCACTGAAGCTGTTCCGGATGGCGCTTTGCACCCTTTAAAACGGTGTTTAGCCAATAATCGTTGGTTTTCACCTGTTCCCGGAGACCTGTCAGGGTGGGTTCAATAGCTCTTTTTAATTCATCCTCCGTGGTTCCTTTTTCATTCAGGTCCGCTGCAATTTCAGCCACTGCCTGTTCTACGATATTTATTTCGTCCGGGGCAATAATGGCATATCCGGCAAGCAGTCCAAAATTTTTGTAGCCGCGGCTTGGATAGTGGTATGCACCCTGGGAATAGGACGCTCCAAGGTCTTGGCGTATCCTGATGCGCAAGCGGTCTGAAAAAATATCTGAAAGAACTGAAATCCTGCGGGTTTTATGAATATCCCAGATATGGGTTGTGGGATATGCAGACACCAGAAGAGCCTTTGAAATTTTTGTGGGAACGGAAATATCAAGATGCCCGCCTTCGGGAAATTTTGGCTGTTGGTCTGGTGCCGGTTTTCTAACTTCCTTTCTTTCCGGAAGGCTGCCGAATAGCGCGGCAGCCTCATTTATGACGGCATCCGGGTCCATGTCACCAACCACTGCAATTTCAATTGGCGCATTTTCAAAAGCAGGTGTGAGCCATCTGCGGACATCTTCCAGCTGTATTTTCTCAATGGCTTCAATCCCCGGAAACCCGAAGCGTGAGTCCCCTCCGGCCAGAAAACGCTGTCCATGCAGCGCAAGTGCACCCTGGACCGAATGGGAAAGGGCCTGGTGCTTCTGGCGCAGCTCATTGGCGCCCTGGTCTAAAGCTGATTGACGAAAACCGGGGTCCTCAATATGGGCATAGAGAAGCCCGAACATGAGCCTGATTTCATCAGGCACGGATTGTGCGCCAAACACGAATTTGTCTTCTTCCACATCAAAGGTGGCATAAGTGTTTGAGCCGGCAAGGGCCTGGCTGAGTTCATCCTCGGTAAGCTCTCCCAGGCCGCTGGAATTGATAACTTTTGCGGCCATTTCAGAAAGGGCCGGCAGATCTGCGGGCTCCACTGATTTACCATGGCCTAAACTCATTGATGCAAGCATCTGGTTGTCTGTGAAGTCAGTTTTTTTAACCAGCAGTGTCACCCCGTTGGCAAACTCAACCCGGGTGATTCCCAGGTCTTCAATTTCCCGGCGGGTTTTTATCCTGGATTTTTCAGCCGGGGCAGCCAGGTATGGAAATATAATTTCACCCCTGCCTGCGGGTTTTTCCACGGCAGTCATCCTGCTTTTTTCATAGGCACGGGCGATTTGATCTTCGGCTGCATCGGGATCTTCGGTAAGATCGGCATTGCCGGTGACCATAACGAGACGATGAGAAGGAGCCCAGTCATCGGTGAATACTTCATGGAGCAGGCCTGCTGTGGCATTTTCCACCACCGGGCCGAGCAATGCCATGCGCTGTTTGGGCGATTGAAAGACGCGGCCGGTCTTTAAATGATAAAGAATCTGCCGGGCAATCTGTGCGTTTTCACGGGTGGCGGCGGTTTTGACAGCCTGTTTAAGTTCTGTGGCAAACTCTTTTTGAACACGCCTGACCTCTGAGGCGGTAAATCCGT
>JAABTZ010000581.1 GCA_011389605.1 Desulfobacteraceae bacterium | reverse complement strand
AATTTCACTTACGGCTAAGTACGCTGCATTCCTCGTGATTTTGCGCGCCTTGATCTTGAACTTTTTACTTTGCCGTCCGAAATCGACTTTTTACGAGACCATCAATTCATTATTTTATAATAAATATTGTCCCTATTGAAACAAAATGTCAAGAAGAAAATTTACTCACAATACAGTTGATTATCAATTTTTCATGAAGGCTCTGGAACGCCCTTTAGGTGAAGGATACTGATCCAAGAAGCCTTGTTTCAAAACCGGTATAAAAAAGACACACGTGTATGAGTTTGGATACATAAGTTGATTTTTTTGATATCGTCTTAAATGTTTTTTTGTTTAGCACTACCAGTTATTTTTCTTGATACCGTTTTGGTTGCGCTTTGTGTATATTCTTATGCCAGCTTCTTATTACTCTCCCATTAGTAAAAAATACATAGGGGGGCACCACGGACATCCCTGTGTGCTGTCACCTGTGCCCGGCGGATCGGCGCGGTAGATTGCCCAGGAGCCGTCTGTGAACTGGACCCAGAAAGCAATCTGGCCGTAATTGTTAATGCAGTGGCGGCCCGCTGAGACAGTGTCGACTTCTTTTCCGTCAAGCATATCCCCGGGTTCCAGGACTTTATGATTTTCCGGGTCTGTTCCTGTATACAGTCCTGTGCCGGACGAAAGGCCTTCGTGGGTGGCAAGAAAAGCCATTTGCCCGGAATCGTTCATAGCAGGGGGAAACAGGATGGAGTAGTATGGTGTTGATCCATCCATATTTGCCAGGACATACTGTGTTATTGAATTACCGTCACCTGAAAACACACCTGACCATACGTCGCCGTTCATACCAAGGCCCAGGAATATAACATCTCCGTTGCTGTTAATTGCGCTTTTTCCGTCATTTCCTCCGACGCTGAGAAACTGCCCGTTGGGTTCTGCTATCAATGCTGGTGCTGCGCCACTGCTTTTGTAAAGCTTGAACTCGCCTCCGTTTGGCTTTGCTCCAAATGCCACGACCCCGTTATTATTGATGGAGGTTGCCTGTGCGAATGTGTAAAAATTGCTGCCCTGGGTTTCATCAACTATGGCTGTCACGGGCGAAGTCCCGTCCCCTGTGTAAATGCCTTCGTAAACACCGCTTCCCCAGAAGGAGACCAGGCCGCTATCGTTGATCTGGGGATCTGCCAGGTGTGTGAACTCACTGCTTCCGGTCGAGACAATAGCTGTTTTTGTGCTTCCCTGCCTGACCTCAATGGTTGTATTGTTTTGCAGATACTGGAGCTGTACGGCAACCTCTCCGCTGTTGTTAATGCTTTTATATCCCCAGATATCCTGCATATTGGCTTCAGTCACGTGAAGAACAGTTGTCAGCGATCCTCCGGTGCCGGTGAAAATACCATCTATTCCGTCACTTTCCTCTGCCCAGAAAGCAACTGTGCCGGAGTCATTCAAAGTGGGTTCCTCGTCGAGCAGTTGAAAGGTTGACTGTGTATCAGCAATTTTTACAAAACTGTACCCGTCATTGCCCGGATCCGGATCAGGGCCGGGATCAACTGCTCCGGATGGAGCATAGATATTTACATTGTCAATATATCTTGCCGCTCCGTCGGGGCCGCCCATACCCCAGATCCTGATTTTTGTCTGGGTAAAATTGCCGGTATTAACCCAGCTTGTCTGGACAATGTCCTGATCCTGGTTTTCAAACTGCATCTGCACCTTCTGGCTGAGGTAAGTGAAGGTGATTTTTCCCTGGCGGGGGCTGCCAGGGGACATGGTGCTTAAATAGACCGGTCCGGATACGGTATCTTTATCGGTGGAATCTGTCGGTGAAGGGGCTTTGCCCACGTTGACGGCATGATAGTTCTGGAGGCCGTATTGAGATCTGTAAATGCCTGCCGTGTGATGGCCGGCATCTGTCAATGCAACAAGCTCAATCCAGAACTCTCCGGCCTGTATGGAGCCTGTGCCGCCACGATAGTCAAATTCAATCATCAGGTCATTGCCAAAAGTGGCTTTTGACTCAATGTAATCGTAGTGCTGAACCCATTTAAGCTCTCCATCATCTATGGACAGGTCGTGGGTACCTTGATCCGTTGCCCTGCCGGGAATCCAGTTGTCGGTCAGGCTGCCGGAAAAATCGTCTGATAACGCAAGGGTCTGGCTTTGGGACTGGCCTGCAGTTAGGCCGAACAGAAGTAGAGCAACGGTAAAAGTCCAAAAAAATCTCTTCATTTTCATCACAGATCCTCCTTGGAATAA
>JAABTZ010000580.1 GCA_011389605.1 Desulfobacteraceae bacterium | reverse complement strand
CGGTGGCTTACCAATCTGTCTGCAGGTATGTGAAATCCGAAAAACCCCACCACCCTGCCTTTAAAAACTATCAGAAAACAGGTCAGCCAGAGATTGGTCTGCCCCGCGGTTGCCCGGTACCGGATCGTGAAGCAGGGGAAAAAAGACTCCATTGGCAGGCACTTTTCCCCCTCGACAAGATATCGTTTCAACATCTCGTCCTTGAATATAAAATGATCCATCCCTTCACCTGCGGGCTCCGGAAGATTACGGCCTGCCTGAAGACTGATTTTCCCGGCCTCCTTGTCGATCAGAAATATCCCTCCGCGTTGCACCTGTATCACCTGGCTGACATTCTTAATTGTCGCAGTCAAAAGTTCGTCCAGATCCATATTATGGTTCAACGCAACAGCGATGCTGTTGATAAGGGAGAGCTCCCGGTTGCGCTGATTGACTTCCATTTCGATTCTTTTGCGATGAGTGATATCTTTTATGATGCCTTCGAGTTCAACTTCGCCCGTATGGACATTTTCATACAACCGGGAGGATATCAGTACATGAAGCGTTGAATTATCCCGCGTTTTGAACTCGACCTCGTAGTCCTTCACCTCGCCCTTGGCGGTTATTTTTTTGATAAATTGTACCCGGTCTGCAGGGTTGCGGTACAGATCCACGGCTGACATCTGGCTGAGCAGTTCTTCTTTGGTCCTGTATCCGAGCAGTTCAATTCCTGCCTGGTTCATGTCCAGCAGCCTGCCGTCCGGCGTGCTCGTATAGATCATGTCGTGACTGCCCTCAAACAAACGGATGTAGTTTTTCTTCCGAAGGACGACCTCCTCTTGCAGGCGCTTTACTTCACTTATATCTTTAAAGACTTCGAGGCCGCCGGTAACATTTCCCTCATCATCCCAAAACGCGGAGGTGGAACAGATTATGGGGACCTGATGTCCTTCAATGTCAGTGATCCGATATTCACGGTTATGGATCACCCGCCCTTCACTAACCGCCGCTTTCAGGGCGCAGTCCTTCTCACAGATATTGGTTTTAAACACGTCCTTGCAGTACATGCCCACGGCATCATAGGCGGAAAACCCGGTGATTCTCTCTGCTGCCGGGTTAAAATAGGTAATCCGGTATTCGTGGTCGGTGGTAAAAAGTCCGTCAGGCAGGCGGTTTAAAATCTGAACAAAGCTTTCCTCTGACTGGTAGATCTTGGAGAGCAAGCCTTGATTGAAACGCTGCAGCTGTTTTGCCACAAAATGGTTCCAGCCCCGTGGGTGGGATTCTCCCTTGGCCTTGAAGAAATCACAAGCCATGCAATGGGTAAGTTTCCCGATAAAATCATATCCGATCTCGCTGCTGCAATGTGTCCCGGCAGTGAGCCAGCAGTCTTTATCTCTCTGGCTGTAAACCGGACACCGAACATGTGTGCAGTCCAGGGTTTCCCAGCAAGCCCGGCTGCCAATATTGCTTTTATATTTTATTGTTGAGTTAATCTGATGATCTTTGAACAATGAATTCACAGCATGTATCTCCTTTGGCGCGGCAGGAAGGCTCCTCTGCAATAAACGTGAAACAGCCGTCCGGGTAGTCTTCTCCGTAGAGCAGGTCCATGAATCCTCCGAACACGCCCCGCAGCATGTAGCATTTGCCTGATTTCGCAATGCCATACTCTTTCAGGTATCCATTGGCTTCATAGGAATCATTTGCCCGCATTCTGAGAACTTTGCCAGGAATAAGCTCCAGGACCTCCAGATCCCCCCATCCAAAAGCCACGGCCACCGCAGTAAAGCCCATGATCTGATCTTCTCTCCGCTCTATCATCGGCTCAACGATCACTTCCCATTCCCAGGAATTGCGGATTCCGTGAAACGTGGCATATCCGCATGCCTGGGAGGCCTCTGTCAGCAGGGAGGCTGCCTTCATGTCGGTCTGGATGGACCCCAGTTTTTGTTCAAACTCGAAGCTGAGCCGGTTGTAATAGCGGGTCGGGAACAAGGAGAGATAGACCCCGAACAAGGGGATGATTCCTTTGGACTCCCGGATTCGGCTTCCTTCCAGCACGGCATGAATAATCTTGGATCCGTCGATGGCCATATACTCGCTTCTCCCTTTGGAAAAGATTTTATGGAATGGGGGTATTGCAAAGCCATCCCAATTAGCCCTGAAGGCCAAACAGCAATGCATCCCTTTAAACGACTTTAATTCCTAAACTGAGCGTTTCAAATTTTTAAATATTTTGTTTCAAATATAATTTAAAAGGTTTAAGCCATTTTTGCTTTAA
>JAABTZ010000579.1 GCA_011389605.1 Desulfobacteraceae bacterium | reverse complement strand
AAAGGATCTATATTATGGCGTATTCAATTGCATTGGCCGGAAAAGGCGGGACTGGAAAGACCACTACTGCCGGCCTGCTGATCAAATATCTTATAAAGACAGGAAGAAGCCCTATTCTGGCTGTGGATGCCGACTCCAATGCCAATTTAAACGAAGTTCTCGGCCTGGAGATAACCGACACCGTGGGCCAGGCCAGGGAGGATATGAAAAAGGGCAAAGTGCCAAGCGGCATGACCAAGGATATTTTTATTTCCATGCGCCTGGAAGAGGCAGTTCTGGAATCCGGGGACTGTGATTTGATAGTCATGGGGCAGCCGGAAGGTCAGGGCTGCTATTGTGCGGCAAATACTTTGCTGACAAATTTTCTGGACCGGCTCCAGGAAAATTACCCCTACATTGTCATTGATAATGAGGCCGGCATGGAGCATATCAGCCGGATGACCACAAAAAATGTCGATGTCCTGCTTATTGTAACCGATGCATCCCGACGGGGCCTGCAGGCCGCCTTGCGGATCAACGAACTGTCCCGGAGTCTTAATGTGGGCGTGGGCAAAAGCTATGTGATCATCAACCAGGTCAAATCCGGGCCCCCGGATAAGGCCGTTGAAATGCTTAATGAAGCCGGCGTCGAACTTGGCGGGGTTCTTCCGGAAGACGACACTGTTTATGATTATGATTTTAAGGGCAAACCCATGATCGAGCTGCCTGATGACAACCCCGTTGTTCAGGCGGCCTTTGACATATTTGAAAAAATTCTGGAAACCGAAACCGTAAAAACAAGTGCAGATACCGTATAACCATTTGCATATCTACTATATCCGGGGGCGGATTTCCAATGGACAGGCCCGGATGTTGGGAGACGGATTTATCGGTAACTGGCAGGAGCCTGAAGCGGCTTTTCTGTTTTTTACCGAGCCTGCAGATGACCGGGTCAGGGATTTTCTGGGCAATCAGCCGGACCTTGCCCTCATTGACACGTTTGAAATGTCTTATGCCGATTGGCACGGCGGTGAAATCCGGTCCTTTCTTACAGATCGTTTTCATGTGACACCACCCTGGGCGGCGTCTTGTGAAGCCGGAAGCAGGCTTTCCATCTCGCTTGATCCCGGAGTGGTATTTGGTGCCGGCACCCATCCAACCACACTCAATTGCCTGGAGGCCCTGGAAATTTTATGGGAGCAAAAGGGCTTTGAATCAGCTGTTGATCTGGGAACCGGTACCGGCCTGTTATCCCTGGCTGCCTGCCGTCTGGGATGTTCCCGGGTGCTTGCCGTGGACAACAATGAACTTGCGGTGCGTACCGCCCGGCTAAATGTTTGCGCCAACGGGATAGGCTCCCGGGTGCTTGCCGTAATGGCCGATGCCAGGGATATGATAAATTCTCCAGCGGATTTGGTGATTGCCAATATTCATTTTGACGTTATGAAAGATATTCTGGCCTGCCCGGCTTTTTATGAAAAAAAATATTTTATTTTATCCGGCCTGCTGCGCAGCCAGGCCCGGCAAGTGGAGGAGATAATTCATTACGGGCCGGGACGGATTATCCAGCGATGGATCAACGAAGGCGTCTGGTACACGTTTCTCGGGGCTTGTGCCGGCGGAGCGTTTTAAAAAGGGGCGCACATGTACATCAAGAGCTGGGGTTCCCGTGGATCGATTCCGGTTTCGGGCCGGGAGTTCCAAAAATACGGGGGAGATACCACCTGTATTGAAATCCGCACCAAAAGCGATGACCTGATTATCGTGGATGCCGGCACCGGAATACGCAGGCTGGGCAATCAGCTGATCCGGGAAAGCCGGCAAACATATAATTTTATTTTTACTCACTCCCATTGGGATCACCTGATGGGATTTCCTTTTTTCAAGCCCCTTTACCAGGAATCTTCCAGAATCATGATGCACCGCTGCCCGTTTCCTGGCAAGTATGTTGAAGCCATTGTCACCAAGCTCATGCGCCCGCCCCATTTTCCTGTCCGGTATTCAGACCTGACAGCTTCCGTGGAGTACCGGAAAGGCTGCCCGGATCATTTTCAAATCGGTTCGGTGACAGTTACCCCCATTGCCCTGAGCCATCCCAATGGAGGGTGCGGCTACAAGTTTTATGAGGATGGAAAAACCTTTATTTTCTTAACTGATAACGAGCTTGGTTTTTTGCATCCGGGCGGCTGCAGGCCAGCCGATTATGTCCGCTTCTGCCGGGATGCTGACCTGTTGATTCATGATGCTGAATTTACTCCAGAAGAATATGCCGTAAGTACCGAGTGGGGG
>JAABTZ010000064.1 GCA_011389605.1 Desulfobacteraceae bacterium | reverse complement strand
CTGAAAGAAAAAAGGATGGTATGGCCCCTGACCTGGGCGGTGATCATCGGCACTTTGCCAGGCGTTTTCATAGGGGCCTGGGTGCGCATCGAGTATCTGCCTGACCCGAAAAATTTCAAGTTTTTTGCCGGGTTCGTCTTACTGTATATCGGTACTCGATTGTTGTTCGATGTCGTGAAAAATAAAAAACAGACCGCCACCAGTCGAAAACAGTCCCATTCCCTCCCGGAGCAGCTCGTGGTCAGCCAAACGCGGTTTTCGTTGAAAAATGTGGAATTTCATTTTGCCGGCCAGACATACAGATGTTCTACATTGGCAATTTTGCTGGTTTGTTTTCTGGTTGGGATAGCCGGCGGTATATACGGCATCGGCGGCGGAGCAATCGTTGCGCCGTTTTTCGTGTCCATTTTCAAGTTGCCGGTTTATAGCGTGGCCGGTGCCGCGTTGATGGGAACATTTGTCACCTCGGTGGCGGGGGTGACGTTTTATCAGATCTTGTCAACGCGCTACCCAGCCGAATCCATTGCGCCGGATTGGTACCTTGGCATCCTGTTTGGACTCGGTGGTTTGCTTGGTATATATCTCGGTGCACGATGCCAAAAATACGTGCCAGCACACATCATTAAAATGATCTTATGCGTATGTGTGCTCTTTGTGGCAGGGAAATACATTGTTAGTTTCTTTGTTTGACAGAATAGACGCCTTTGCGGAAGTTTTATCAATCTCGCCTCCGCCTCATCGGAAACGGTCCGATCTTTGATAACCTTCTGATATTGAAGGACTTCGGTTAAGCGTAGGAGAAAGGCAACAAGATGTTGGAGACCTGGGTTGCGATAACACTGCGTTTGATATGCAACTGGGAATCGAACCCACGTCCGTTCTCTGTTTGGGGAAAATGTGGAGAAAACGATTTCCCGCAAGGAGACGCGGAGAATGGGATCTTGAGGTATCGCAAGGCGTTGTAATCAAACGTTTTTTGATGTGTAAGCGTGTATGAGACGGATTTACAGGAAGGCGGCGAGCCCTCCACCAATTCGAAAATGACAACCCGTCTCTCCGGGACTGCACTCGGGGGCGACGGGTTTTATTTTTCCCCTTGTAACTCAGATATTGGATTTTTTTAACAAGCCATCTAAGCTGGGGATCCGGCTTGACATCCTGTGTGATGCCCATGCTTTCAAATGAATTGCAGATGCTCTTTGTGGCGAAAGCCGGCAGAAACTGGCATTGATTTCTCCTTGCAAAATTTGTAAGTATAACATAATATAGTGTTGCAAAATAATTAATCCTACCATATATAGACCTAAACTGAGGAATTTTACGGCGTCATCATGTTTAAAGATTTGAAACGCCCGGTTTGGATAGAAAAAGACAACACCCGATCACCTGTTATTCATCAACGTTATATTTTCATCAGGGAGGCAGTTTTTCATGGATCAGATCAGCTTCGAGACCCAGCCGGCCTTAAGCCGCAATGCACTCACAGTTCTGGAAAGACGGTATTTAAAAAGGGGCCCTGACAGAAAAATACTGGAAAAACCCGCTGACATGTTCAGGCGGGTGGCAGAAACCATTGCAGCAGCAGAGCTGAAATTCGACGACACGGCTGACACAGCGGTTCTTGCCGGGCAGTTCTATGCCATGATGGCCGGACTTGAATTTCTGCCAAACTCCCCGACCCTGATGAATGCAGGCAGGGAACTGGGCCAGTTGTCTGCCTGCTTTGTTCTGCCTGTGGGCGACTCCATGGAAGAAATCTTTGATGCTGTCAAGCACACGGCCCTGATCCATAAATCCGGCGGAGGAACAGGGTTTTCCTTTTCCCGCCTCCGTCCGGCAAACGACGTGGTAAGAAGCACAACCGGGGTTTCCAGCGGCCCGCTTTCATTTATGAAGGTCTTTGATGTGGCCACCGAAACCATAAAGCAGGGCGGAACCAGGCGTGGGGCCAACATGGCCATTCTCCGGGTGGATCATCCTGATATCATGGAATTTATCACGTGCAAGGCTGATAAAAGGCAGCTCAATAACTTCAACATATCAGTGGGACTTACAGAAGCTTTTATGGAGGCTGTAAAGCGCGAGGAAAACTATGATCTGGTAAACCCAAGAAACGGGGAGACGGCCGGGAGCCTGAACGCGCGTAACTTATTCGAGCGTATTGTAACCCAGGCATGGGAAAACGGTGAGCCGGGCATAGTGTTTCTTGATCGCCTGAACCGGGAAAACCCCACCCCGCATATGGGAGAGATTGAATCAACCAATCCATGCGGGGAACAGCCATTGCTGCCCTATGAATCCTGCAACCTTGGCTCCATTAACCTTGGAAAAATGGTTGAAAACGGAAAAATCAACTGGGACCGTCTCAGGGGAGTGACACACCTGGCGGTACATTTTCTGGACAACGTGGTTGAAGTAAACCGCTACCCCCTGCCCGAGATTGCAAAAATGACCATGGGCAACCGTAAAATCGGCCTTGGAGTTATGGGCTGGGCGGACATGCTGATTCACCTTCAAATTCCTTATGACACGGACCAGGCAATTGAAACAGCTGAAACGGTCATGAAATTCATTGATGAACAGGCTCATGACGCTTCCCGGCAGCTGGCCGGAATGCGGGGTCCTTTTCCCAACTTTGCCGGTTCTGTTTTTGAAAAACAGGGGCAGCCCGAAATCAGAAACGCCACTGTCACTACCATAGCGCCCACCGGAACCCTTTCCATTATCGCCAATGCATCTTCAGGTGTTGAGCCCCTGTTTGCCGTTTCCTATATCAGGCAAGTCATGGACGATGACTTACTGGTTGAAGTAAATCCTCTTTTTGAAAAAATCGCCCGGGAAAAGCAGTTTTACAGCCGGGAACTAATGGAGCGCATCGCCCTTGCAGGATCAGTACGGGGTTTTGATGATATTCCCGACGATATCAGGCGTATTTTTACAACAGCCCATGACATTTCACCTGAAATGCATATCCGGATGCAGGCGGCTTTTCAGAAGCACACTGACAACGCTGTTAGCAAAACCGTTAATTTTTCCAAATCAGCCAGCATAGAAGACGTGACCAGGGTATACGAGCTGGCCTGGCAGCTCGGTTGCAAGGGGGTTACAATTTACAGGGACGGATCACGGGACAAACAGGTTTTATCAACAAAATCAGCGCCTGAAGCCGCAGAACCCGCTGAAGAAACAAATCAGGACACAGCCCGGCGGTCAAAACGCAAGCGCCCCAAGATTCTAAAAGGCTGGACATATCAAATGCAAACCGGATGCGGACCCATTTATATAACCATCAACGAAGATCAGACCGGGCTGTTTGAACTGTTTACAACCATGGGCAAGGCAGGCGGATGTGCCGCCTCCCAGAGCGAGGCAATCGGAAGACTGGTTTCCCTTGCATGGAGAAGCGGCATTGATGCCCGCCAGGTCATAGGCCAGCTCCAGGGCATTTCCTGTCACTCACCATCAGGATTCGGGAAAAACAAAATATTGTCATGCGCTGATGCAGTGGCCAAGGCCATTGAGGAACACATGACAGCCAACGGATACGGATCTGTTAAAAAGGATTATGCCCTTGTAAAAGGAGCTTGTCCGGACTGCGGAGGTATGATGGTACATGAAGGCGGATGCAGCGTCTGCAAAGTCTGCGGATACAGCGACTGTGCGTAATCCCTGGCCCGGCAGCTATGCCGGATGGGATTACAGATTGCTCTTTCTTCAAAACATGAAGTCACCATCATAGCAAAGAGCTTAAAAGCCGGTAAAATATGGACTGACTGACTTATCAGAAAAAAACGCAGCCCCAGGCCATGGCTTTTTCCTTGGACATCCAGCCCCCGGGAAAAACCTGATCTATAACGCCCTAAAATATTTTCAGAGATACATTCCTTCCTGTTAAGCGTTAATGCACGTAATATTCTATAGTCATTAATGCACGTGGCAAAAGCACACATGTGACATTTTTAAACATTAAGCACTGCCTCACGCCCTGATTAACAAAAACAATAAATTGTATATAATCAAATATTTACTTAAAAAATCATTAAAAAATGCTTTTTGGCACGCACCCTGCATTTCGGGAGATAAAATTGCAAACATGGAAAAAATCTCCATTGCAATCAATCTCAAAAATCCAAGGAGGTGTGCAACGATGAAATCCAAACCCATTAAACTCAAAACAAGCTTCTGGAAAACTGTTTGTCCCCTGCTTATCGGATGTCTTACTCTCGCTGTCTCTCCGGTCATGGCCCAGCAGGGCGGGCAGTACGGCGGTCAGCAGCAGCAGAAGCAACAGTACGATGAACAAAGACAGCAGGGCCAGCAACAATACGGACAGCAACCCGGGCAGAAAGATGATTTTAAGGACGAAGATGTTGAAAAATTCGCAAAAGCCCATCAGCAAGTAAGGGAACTCCAATCCGAATACTCCTCTGAACTTCAAAAAGCCGACGATGAAGACAAAGCACGTGAAGTTCAGAACAAATACCGGGAAAAAATAATAAGCGTCATTGAAGATAAAGACATGAGCGTTGAGAAATACAATGAAATCAGCATGGCCATGCAGGGAAGAGCTGAGCTGAGGGAAAAAATCGAAGATATGATGTAGCACAACCCGAAGAAAGGAGAAAATAAATGAAAAAGCATCTTTACATTATCCTGGCGGCTCTGCTTGCTCTTGGATTCAGCATGGGCTGCGACATGCCTGAAGATCCGGGGGGAGGCGGGGGCTATCAACAACAGCAGCAACCTCCCGGCCAACAGCCCGGTCAGCAGCCCGGTGGCGGTGGAGGAGCCAACTAACTTCTGAAACTAAAATCCATTTTCACTTTCCCCGTTAAATCCCCGGGGCGCGGAAAACCAAAGTTCCGGCCCCGGGGCCTTTGGTGCCACACAAATCCCGGCAGCCATACAGCCCGCATTATCCCAAAAAATTTCAACCCTGAATTGACAAAGCATTATCCAGATCTGCAAGTATATCATCAATATGTTCAATACCCACAGACAAGCGGATCATATCCGGGCTGACCCCGGCTTTAACCTGCTGATCTTCGTTGAGCTGGGAATGGGTGGTGCTTGCCGGATGAAGGGCGAGGCTTTTGGCGTCGCCCACATTGGCAAGATGGGAAAACAGCCCAAGGCTGTCAATAAACCGCCTGCCCGCTTCTCTGCCGCCCTTGATGCCGAATACCACCATTGCCCCGAAGCCTTTTTCCAGGTACCGCGAGGCAACCGGATATGCGGGATCATCAGCAAGGCCCGGGTACCGCACCCAGCTGACATTTAAATGTTGTTTTAAGTATTCAGCCACGGCCATGGCGTTTTTGCAATGGCGCTCCATGCGAAGGGGCAGGGTTTCCATGCCCTGCAGAAAAATCCAGGCGTTGTCCGGCGAAATGCAGGCCCCCAGGTTGCGAAGGGCCACCAGCCGCATGCGCATGACAAAGGCAATGGGATTGTTTTCCCCGAGATCGGAGGCAAACCGCAGGTTGAAATTGCTGGGATCCGGGGTGTTAAACAGGGTGAATTTGGGATCGGTCCAGTCAAAGTTGCCCCCGTCGATCACAATACCTCCGATGCCCGTGCCGTGACCGCCGATCCACTTGGTTGCTGAATTGACCACCACGTTGGCCCCGTGCTCGATTGCCCGCAGCAGGTAAGGGGTGGTGAAAGTGCCGTCGATGATCAGGGGGATGTGGTGGTTTTGGGCGATTTTGGCCACCGCTTCGATATCCGTGAAATCCAGGGCCGGATTGCCTATGGTTTCGGCAAAAATGGCCCGGGTATTTTTATTTACCGCAGTCTCGAAATTCTCCGGGTTGTGCGGATCCACAAACCGGGTGCGGATGCCCAGCTGGGGCAGGATGCTGTCAAACATTGTATAGGTGCCGCCGTAAAGATTGTTTGCCGAAACAATTTCTTCACCGGCCGAGCAGATATTGATAATTGAATAAAAAATCGCCGAGGTGCCCGAGGCCAGTGCCAGGGCCGCGGCCCCGCCCTCCATGGCGGTCATGCGGCTTTCCATAACCTCCTGGGTGGGGTTCATGATCCGCGTGTAAATGTTGCCGGACTCCTGGTAGGAAAACAGGCGGGCTGCGTGATCCGAGTTTTCAAACACGTATGAAGTGGTCCGGTAAACCGGCACGGCCCGGGACCCGGTGGCAGGGTCCGGCACCTGGCCGGCGTGCAGGCAGATGGTTTCAAAGCGTTTCTGGTCAGACATGTTCCCTCTTTTACGGTTCGGGTTTACAGGAAAAGTTCCGTGCTGATATAACGCTCTCCGGTGCTGGGCAGGATGGTGACAATGCGTCTGCCCTGGAACTCCGGGCGCCTGGCCAGCTCCAGGGCCGCCCAGGCAGCCGCCCCCGAAGAAATCCCGCAAAGAAGCCCCTGCCGGCTGGCAAGGGCTCTTGCGGTGTCAAATGCCTGGTCGTTTGTCACCGTGATTACCTCGTCGATTATGCTCACGTCCAGGTTTTCCGGAATAAAGCCCGCGCCGATTCCCTGGATCTTGTGAGGACCGGCTCTGCCACCCGACAGCAGCGGCGAGTCGGCCGGCTCCACGGCAACGGCGTAGAAATCCGGATTTCTTTCCTTTAAGAGCCCGGCCACGCCCGTGATCGTACCGCCCGTGCCCACACCGGCCACCAGGGCATCAACCTTGCCGCCGGTATCCCGCCAGATTTCCTCGGCTGTGGTTTTCCTGTGGATTTCCGGGTTGGCCGGGTTGGCGAACTGATCAGGAATAAAGGCGTTTTCATAAGCGGCCGCCTTTTCCCTGGCCGCCTGGATGGCCCCTTTCATGCCGTATTCGCCCTGGGTCAGCACCAGTTCAGCACCCAGATGAGACAGCAGCTTGCGCCGTTCGGTGCTCATGGTATCGGGCATGGTCAAACAGAGCCGGTAGCCCCGGGCCGCGCACACAAAGGCCAGGGCAATGCCGGTGTTGCCGCTGGTTGGCTCAATGATCAGGGACCCCGGCCCGATTCTTCCCTCATCACGGGCTGCATCCAGCATGGCCACGCCGATGCGGTCCTTGACACTGCCCAGGGGATTGAAAAATTCAAGCTTGGCGTAGACCTCAGCCCCGGTGTCTGCCCCGCCCTGCTCTGCCATGCCCTTTAACCGCACCAGCGGGGTATTTCCCATGGTCTGAGAAATGTCTTCAAACAGGGGCATACGCTTCGTCCTCCTTTGTAAAACATCAAACCTTGACAGCTTCGTAAAAAGTCCAATATCTGCGTTACGCGCAATTTTTCAGAATTTCACGTACGGCTAAGTACGCTGCATTCTTCAAAATCGCGCAAGCCTCTGATCGGAAAGCATTGCTACGAAGCCTACCACCAACGATCCGGGCATAACTGGATCAGGAAAAGGAAAGTGCAGTATAATTTTATCATCAAAACTCTGAAACAGCCGAAATTCTTGGTGACATCGACTTTGCTTTCCCATTATTATTTTACATAAAAACCGAATCCTGGTATACATCCTGGCATAAAAAGCGGGTTCATAGACGACCGGCCTTGAGCAGGACCGGGTTTGCCAAACGAATTCGATAAAAAATCAATGAAAGGCAAAGGGCAATGAACATCGGAAGAATGGTGGAAGACAACATCCTTAGATTCGGTGAGTATCCTCTCGTATATAATGACGGCCATTGGCACAGTAACATAGAGGTAAATCGAGGCGCGAACCGAATAGGAAATGCCCTCAAAAAGCTGGGCGTCAAAAAAGGCGCCCGGGTCGGGGTCCAGCTTTTAAACTGCACTGAGCTAATACAGTCATTTTTCGCTGTCTTTAAGCTCGGCGCAATCCTGGTTCCCATAAATCCTTCTCACCGTCCCGACTATCTGAGCTACATTTACCATGACGCGGGCTTGACAGCTCTTGTGGCTGCCCCCGACTCCATGGAAGCCGTCCGTGAAGCCCGCCGGAAAACCCCGAATCTTCGGCACGTCATTCTAACAGGAGAAGCCGTTTCTAACGAAGCACTGTCCCTGAACAATATAGCAGCGCTTGAACCAGACGAACTGGCTGCCGAGGAAATGGATAACGATGATACAGCGGTCATTATCTACACTGCGGGCACCACAGGGGATCCGAAAGGTGTCATGCTGAGCCATTACACCTGGTACACACACGTAACAGGTTATTACGAACAGGTTCTTCTGGACACCTGGGGCGTTGAAGCCCGGGGAACCGCCCGGGAAAAGTTAACCGAACCGGGTAAAACCCGGGAAGTCGAGGATGAAATCTTTGGCGTAAGCAGAAACCGGGTATCTCTGATTACCCTTCCCCTTTTTCACGGATACGGCGTGTTTGCCCTGAACCTGGAATTCCTTACAGGGGGCAGACTGATCCTTCTTAAGAGATGGGATGCCGAAGAAGCCATGCGACTTATCGATAAGTTCAAGATCACTGAATTCAGGGGTGTTCCCACCATGTACATACAGCTTCTAAACCACCCGGCAGCGGATAACTATGACCTGAGTTCATTTAAAACGTGCATATGCGGCTCCGCCCCCATGCCGCTGGAGGTGGCCAGGCAATGGCGCGAAAAATACGGAATTCACATTTGGGAAGGTTACGGTTTGAGCGAAGCAGCTACCGTAAACAGCGGCAACATAGCTGGAAGACGCCCTCCAAAATACGGCTCAATCGGACTCTGTTATCAGAAATGCAATTCCATTAAGATTTTCGATGAAAATGACCATGAACTTCCCCCGGGCGAAAATGGAGAAATCGTAATTAAGGGCCCCTGTGTGATGAAAGGATACTGGAACAAGCCAGAAGCCACAGCGCAGGTCCTGAGAAACGGTTGGCTGCACACGGGCGATATCGGTTACGCCGACAAAGATGGGTATTTGTATATAACGGATCGGAAAAAGGACCTGATTATAAGGGGAGGCGAAAATATTTTCCCCCGGGAGGTTGAAAACGTCATTTACGATCACCCCAAGGTACTGGAAGTCGGCGTCATAGGGGTTGCCGATTCCGTCTACGGCGAATCAGTCAAGGCCTTCGTGGCCCTCAAGACGCCGGGCAGCGCAACGGAAGAAGAACTGCTTGATTTCTGCAGAGAAAGGCTTCCCTCATACAAAAGGCCAAAATCCATTCAATTTATGGACCAGCTTCCCAAAAGCGCAGTGGGGAAAATTTTGCGCAGAGAATTGAGAACTGCTGGCTCAGATGATGTCTCGCATAGTTGATGGCAGCGTAAATGTTTCATTTGCGCTGATACGAAAGGCTGCATTCAGGGCCTGTAAATCAGGACGGAAAAAACACAGTCTATTGAGCTGTTGAAGCATAGGGTGAGAATAAAAAAAGCAGAGCCGAAGCCCTGCTTTTTGAAGTCAATTAGAAAAAGGTGCCCAAACCGTATTTCTTGATCTGTTAATTCAGATCATCAAAAGTTACCAAATCACTTTCAAAAAGATATTCGGTTGGATTCCAGCCGGTCATTGACCCGCTCACGCCCTCGGAAGGGCATTGCGCATCACTGGTCAGAACGAGCCAGATTTTTGCGCCGTCAGGATAATTGCCATCATCTTCTTTGGGAAGGTCGCCGGTATCTACGCTTCCCATGATATGCACATCACCGTCCTGGTTTGCCAGACCGGATCCAAGACAGATCAGACCGTCGCCGGGCCAAGGGTCTGGATAGTAAATCAGAGTATAGGTACTGCCTGTCTCCAGTCCATGTCCGTTAAACACGAAGTCAAATACCGGACCTGTCAGATTGTATTTCATTTTGCCCCAGGCACCGTCATCAAGTATTTCCCAATCAGGTCCTCCGGTTTTTTCATAAAAGTACAAATGTGCTATATTCGATTTACCTGCCTGACCATTTTTCCCTGCAGAATCTGGCTTCCCTTCAAAATCCGGTTTTCCGGTTTGCTCAGGCTTTCCAGCAAAATCAGGTTTCCCGGTCTCCATATCCGGCTTTTGCGCAATGGCGGGCATAACCAGAAAAGACAGAAACACAATGGATAGTATCATAATATTCAGTGGCTTATACATATATCCCTCCGATTGATCAGTTGTGGTCTGTTCCTTATTTTTCCTTTCAGCTTGTCTAATTGTTCTTAAAATGTGTTATACCACCTCCTTTTGGAACGCGTCAACCGTGCCCAGGGAGAGGCAACCCGGTTTGAATCCATTTTAAAAGAATACCTGGGGGCCCCCCCAGGTAACACGCCAGCGTCTTTACCTGGAGGCCATGACCGGTTTGCTGGATGACATGAAGGGGCTTTATATCGTGGATCAGGACCAGAAGGCCATGGTGCCATGGCTTTCAATGGAGTCTGGTGCACAACCACCAGTACAAGGGAGGCAACCATGAAGTTTACCATAAAAGTAGCAATAATTGCGATATCGGCAATAATCGTTATCGTGCTCTATAGCGGCCTTTACACTCTGGAAGAGGGCCGGCAGGCCA
>JAABTZ010000578.1 GCA_011389605.1 Desulfobacteraceae bacterium | reverse complement strand
GCTCCAGCATATACGGAAACGTATCGTCTTCTGGCGAATCAAACCGATAAAACAATGCTTTGCCCGTGCTTTTTTGCTTGTTCCGGTATTGTCCCTTTTTGACAAACTCCCAGAAAAGATGGCCGAACTCCGCATCCACGGCCTCCACAACCAGAACAATATCGAGATCCTTAGTGGCCCTGAAATCAAGGCCCATCTGACTCATGGCAATATCGCAGGCAGTGCCGCCGATCATTACGTATTTGTCCGTATGGTCCTTGAAATAATCCCGGAACCGGTCGATGCCCCTTACCATTGGATTTTCTCCATCATTTCTTCCAGGGCAGCTTCTAACCGCTCGTCCTCGGTATCTTGCAAACTTAAATACAGAGAAAACGGATCTACTGTTTCCTGCTCTGCAAGGATCTGCGGCTCATAGCGCCAAATCTCCAGCTGGAATTGCGCCTCCTCGATATATAGGGAGCCCTCGACAGATATTTCAGCTTTCAGCAGTTTCCAGCCTTTTGATGAAATCGCATATATTGGCCGCTTGGGGGGCGTCAGCATGGAATATTTGGCCAATGCAGACTCCCCGGCTGTCAACAAGTCAATGTTTTTAGAACGATCTACCCACAATCGTTTTATGACCGGTGTTTTCAAGTAAGGAAGAGCTGTCTCCCATAGCTGGCGACGGTTTTTATCAAATTGCGCCACTCGCCGCTTGCCGTCCAAAGATACATCAGCCAACCCCGCGGCTTCGATTTCATCAACTGCGCGCGACATGGTCATGGTTGAATAATCCAACCTGTCAGCCAATTCCTTGGGAGTCATCGCATCCACATCCGGATTCAGCAGCAGATAAAGCACCACAACCTGGGCAGCAGGACCCAGGCTCTTGATTTTTGATCTGGCCTTTACAAAATGCTCTTTTAAATCAATGGCCAGATCCGGCAGATACATCTGATTGTCTGGTATAATGAAAGGAACCTTATATGCAATCAATCGTTGTCGGTTAAAAGAAGACAGGCTTTGCCCAAGAAAAATGGCCTGCAATTGAAGCTTTTCGCTAACAATTTGGATATGTTTCTGTATTTTGGCCGGCGTCAGGTCATCATTGTTTTTTGCAGCCAGCACAGCAAATTCTTTTTCCAGCAGATTGAGCCTGTAAAAGTCATACTGATCATTAAGGAAAAACGGGAGCGAGCCGGTTTTTTTGTGTTTTGAAAAAGTCGCCTGGATGCCGAGTTTATCATTTATGTAGCGTTTGCAGCGTTTAAGGAGATCTTTCATGGTCAAGCCCCTATTTATAGTAACGTATTTTTTGCACACTAACATAGCTTGTGTTACTATGCAAAAAATATGTTACTAAGTTGCGGAATGCAACTTAGATGGAAGATCTGACCGGGACTTCTGTGTTCTATGGTATCTTTTTACATTCCCTTTGATTATTTATTTCCTGCCGCCTGCTTTTCAGCCAGGCTCAAGTGATGCTCGTTTATCCGGTCACCTTCATTGCCGCCGTATTCAGGGCCGAGGTGATACCAGGGGGCGGAGGGCACGTCCTTTCCCCGGTCCTTGGTCCATTTGATGTTGGGTTTGTCGCGGAGCACGCCGGCGCCTTTTTTCCTGACATCCGGCACCGTCATAAACGGGCGGATGTTTAAGCGCACCCCATCGTTTAAATCCGGATTCCAGCCCATTGGCTGCTGCTCAAGAGGTTTCCAGCGCACAAAGATGTCATAGGGCTTTTCGCCTTCAAGGATCAGCTCCAGCTTTTTCTTTAATGCCCGGGCCGCTGCCAGGCGCTCTTCAGCACCGTCCTGGCCTTCGGCAATATTGTGTTTCTGCCGGGTGATCCAGTCGCCCAGATAGGTGTAGATCAGGGTTTCAAGCAGCTTGTAATCCAGTTTGTGGTAATTGACCAACACGGAAAACCCGTCGCGCAGGCCGTCCCAGATCTGCCAGATAAAGGGACGGTGGTGGAACAGCTTGCAGTGCTGGATGAAAAACTTGTCCCGCAGCCAGGATTCCAGGGATTTTCCGGCATGGTCGGCTGCAGCCAGAAGTTCATTCAATTTGGAAGTGGACCATTCATCCCCGTAGGCTTTGGCCAGCAGGCTGATCAGGCGGTCTTCTGCCTTGGGCTCCCCCCGCACTGCAGGGACACACACAAGCCCGTCATCATCTGCATATGGCAGAAGTTCTTCACATTTTTTAATCCATTGCCGGGATTCATCAGAAAGCTCCATTTCAGCATCGGTTTCAGCCGGCCAGCGGTAGCCGAGGAGTCGCGCAACA
>JAABTZ010000577.1 GCA_011389605.1 Desulfobacteraceae bacterium | reverse complement strand
TCTTCGCATGGTATCAATTCCCCTGCGGCTGTAAGGGCTGCTGCCATTGTTTGAACCGCCCAGCCAGAGTTCCGGGGATGAAAAAGCCGGATCCCAGGAAAATGGATCGGAAAACAAAAACATGGCCGCATGCTCCCGTAGCACCCGGTTGACTTCCGTCAGGTGCCTGAGCGGTTCGGGTACTTTTTCAAGTATATTGATTGCTGCAACTCCTGCGAAATCATGCCTTGCAAAAGGAAGGGCAAGGGCGTCGGCAACGAGAAAATCTACATTTTCCATATTCCATCCGTTTTCAAGACCCAGATGCCTGTGCTCTGTCAGATTTCCTTCCACAACGAGGTCAAAATCAATCTGTTTTTGAACAACGATCTCCCTTGCCTTGGCAATAAAAGCTACAGAAGTGTCAATACCGATGACCCTGTTATGAGTCCTGGAAAGTTCAAATGTCAGACGGCCAACTGCACAGCCAATATCGAGTGCATCTCCGGAAGTGGATTTAAAACTTTGAGACCAGATTTTATAGGCATCTGTTGCCCGGGTATCTGAGAGAAGATCCCCGAAATGGCTCCACATATATGCCGACAGCATCACAGGCGCATTGTATCCGTTATTGGCGCTTTTTATTTTTGCAGCTTTTTCCGGCCGAACCACTGCGATGCCATTGCTGATTTGATAATTTGCGCCGCAGGACTGGCAGTAAAGACTGCCTTCGATAATGTCTTTTGACTCCACCCTGTCTTCAGCAAGTTCCAGCGGAATTTCGCCGGGCAAGCAATCCGGACATATCAGTTTTTCTGCTACCCAGTGTTTCATTGGTAATCCTTGATGATCACATTTTCCTTTATTTACGGCTTTGTAAATTTCTTTTTACGGCGTCATCTGAAATCAAACTTTTTACGATTCCATCAGTTTTAAGTGGTTAAATAAAGAAGTTATTTTTTTATTGTTTGGCGGTTATATCAGTTTTGGTGCTTTTTACAAAACCGTCATCAGTTATTATGAAAAATGAATAATAGCTCTATTTTGCCCACACTGCAAAAAAAATTCCACCATAAGCTTGATGGCACCTTAAAAAGCCTGGCCGTGGCATGAAGGTCCGCATTGACGGATGCACTTTTATCAGCTATGCACAGTTTGATTCCGGTGTGGCGGTACCTCTGGCTATGTAGCCAATGAAGCCGGTCTTTCTCACCATTGCTATACTGCCCAGGACAGCATGATACCTAATTTCACCTAAACCCGGGATCATGGCTTGATATCTCTTTGCAGTTTTCCCGAAAACCGACGGGATTTACAAGCCAGGCCTGAATTCTTTGAAATATTGATTGACCATCAACTGCCCCCGGCTTTGCCTGCATGCTCTGCTATGGCATCCACTACCCTGGGCCACACCGACTCGGGAAGGCCATGTCCCATGCCCTCGATGACCAGAAGTTCCGCCCCGGGCACGGCCTCGGCCGTATCCTTTCCTCCTGCAAGCGGTACAAGAGGATCTTCTGATCCGTGAATAACAAGTGTGGGGGCCTTTATTCGCCCCAGCACGGGCTTGCGGTTGCCGTGTGAAAAAATGGCAGCCATCTGCCGTACCAGGCCCTGCGGGTAGAATGCACGATCATATTCAAGGGCTGCCTTTTGCCGGATAACTTCTTCATTGTCTGCAATGGATCCGCTAAAAATCTTGCGGGTTTTTACGGCATGCGCCAAATATGCTTCCCTTTCCTTCGGGGCCGGCTCAATGAGAATTTTCCTTGCTTCCGGGTCAGGCTGAGGCAGCTCCGGATTTCCGGTTGTTCCCATTATCGGGATCAGTGTTAGCACACGTTCCTGGTGCCTGTATCCCATAATCTGAGTTATGGCAGCCCCCATTGATGCGCCGCAAATGTGAGCTTTTTCAATACCCAGGGCATCGAGCAGGCCCGTGGCATCATCTGCCATATCGTCAAGCGTGTAAGGCACTTCAACGGCCTGCCCCTGGGTTGCGGCCGCAAAAACCGACGCGATATCGGGAATTCCCCCGGCCTCGAATCTGGTCGACAGGCCGGCATCCCGATTATCAAAACGGATCACGTAAAAACCCTTATCCGCCAGTTGTTTGCAAAAGGCTTCATCCCAGAAAACCATCTGCCGGCCAAGGCCACTGATTAGAAGCAAGGGCGGCTGCCGAGGGTCTCCAAAGGTGTCGTATTCAATCCTGATTCCATTTGCCCGAGCTTTCGGCATAGCTCCTGCCTCCTTGTTTTGCACGTTATGTTTAAAAAAAATGTGTGGAATTTACTC
>JAABTZ010000576.1 GCA_011389605.1 Desulfobacteraceae bacterium | reverse complement strand
GCCTTTCAGGGAAGTCAATCCGTATTGGCAGCTTTTGATCAAAGGGTGGATGCCGACGATCTCCAAAGGATTTTCTCAATTCGTCGGGCTGAACCGGAAGGAGACAAGCTGCGTCTTTACACGGCAGATCCCGGCCGGGTGATTTTCGAATTGGTTGATTTTGCAAGACAGAACGATTTGAACATTTTGTCGGTGAATACCATGATGCCCAGCCTGGAGGATGTTTTTGTGGAGTTGGCACACGGGCATGAAACGCCGGATGAAGCGGAAAAAAAGGAGTAGTCGTCAATGTTTTTCTGGAGAAAATGCTGGGCGGTGACCAAAAAGGATATCTGGGTTTATTATAGAAAAGGGCCGGTCCTTATTTTCGGGGTTCTTTTCCCGGTATTTCTCTTTCTCGCCTTTGCCGTAGGGCGCGATATTCCCTCCGGACAGCTGGCCCCCGGCCTGATCGGCATGGCGCTTTTCTTTACCGCTTCCGCCACGACGCCGACGGTGTTTCCTTTTGAAACCAGAACCGGAACCCTGGAAAGGCTGCTGGTGGCTCCACTTGATATGAAAACCCTGCTCCTTGGGGACGTAGCAGCGGCCTTTCTGTTCGGCATACTGCTCTCTTCGGTGCCGATTTTCATCAGTCTGGTTTTTTTGGGAGCTTCGTTGGCATCCCCGATCGTTCTTTTTGCAGCCGTTATCACATCGGCGCTTTGCTTTGCTGTTCTGGGGACGCTTTTTTCCACCCCTCCCATTGACGACCCGGCTTCCATAATGACGCTGGCCAACCTGGTCAGATTGCCGCTCATTTTTTTCAGCGGCGTGTTTCTGCCCATTCGGGAAATGCCTGAATGGGGAATGATACTGTCCTTTGCATCCCCTTTGACTTACACCACCGAATCAATCCGGTTTGCCCTTGGGCAGGAAACATTGATTCATCCGGGTGTAGCTTTGGGTATGATCGGCGTGTTTCTGCTTTTATTCTGGACTGGTAGCCTTTTACTGCACAAGCGCACCATTACGAAAAGGATCTGATGAAAATCCGGCAGGAAATGCGCTCCACACAGTCGATCAGGAACAGTCGATCCAGGTCGGTTATCAGCAGGTTGCAGCGCCGTTCGGGAGATGGGGCCGGCGCTATCCTGATGCTTCTCGTAGCCCTTTTGATCAACAATATTCCAAAACATCGGAGATATCCCGAGTTCTGGATATGAAAAAATGAAAAGCAAACACTAAAAAAAGAAGGAGGATGGCAACATGAACAAGCGAAGAATGAAAGACAATGTGTTCTTGCTGGGTGCGGTGGACTGGAGCCGGCGTCTTTTCGATTCCCTGATTCCGCTCCCGGATGGAACGTCGTACAATGCGTACCTGGTTTCCGGAAGCGAAAAGACAGCTTTGCTGGACAGCGTGGATCCTCCCATGGCGGACCTTCTTCTTTCGCAGCTGGCGGATGTGCCGAAAATCGACTACATCGTGTCCCACCATGCCGAGCAGGATCATTCCGGGACCATACCGATGGTTCTGGAGAAATACCCGGATGCCAAAGTGGTCTGCAGCACAAAGGCCCGGGGCATGCTCATGGATCTGTTGCAGATACCGGAAGAATCGTTTCAAACGGTCGAAGACGGGGAAACGCTGTCCCTCGGAGACAAGACCCTGGAATTCATATACGCGCCGTGGGTGCACTGGCCCGAGACCATGGTGACCTACCTGCCGGAAGACCTAATCCTTTTCTCCTGCGACTTTTTCGGCTCCCATATCGCCACCTCCGACATGTTCGTTGTGGATAAAGGCCGGGTATACGAAGCAGGCAAACGTTACTTTGCCGAAATTATGATGCCGTTTCGCAACGTGATCGAAAAAAATCTGGAAAAACTGAAAAACTACGACATCGACATGATCGCCCCCTCCCACGGCCAGATTTATGACGACCCGGCATGGATCATGGATGCCTGGCGAGATTGGGTGTTCGCCCCGCCCAAAAACCTTGTGGTGTTGCCCTACGTATCTATGCATGAAAGTACGGCTCGCATGGTCGACCACCTGGCGGCAAAGCTGGTGGACAACGGGGTGCGCGTGGAGCTCTATGATCTTACCGTCACCGACATCGGCAAGCTGGCCATGGCCCTGGTGGACGGTGCAACTATTGTCGTGGGAACGCCCACGGTGCTTGCGGGCCCCCACCCGCTGGCCGCTTATGCCACGTTTCTGGCCAATGCCCTGCGCCCCCGAACCAAGTACCTTTCCATCATCGGGTCCTACGGCTGGGGCGGCAAGACCGTGGAA
>JAABTZ010000575.1 GCA_011389605.1 Desulfobacteraceae bacterium | reverse complement strand
CTTCCGATCTTACTCCCAGTCCCGGAAGATGACCGAATTGATCGCCATGTGGGCATCGGGTACCAAGGGGCCCTATGTGGACAAAATCAGCGCCTACCGGGCGGGGTTTTTGCCCGAGGAGCGGCGGGAAATTGAACACCGCCTGATGTCCGGCGAGCTTTTGGCGGTTATTGCCACTTCCGCCCTGGAACTCGGCATCGACGTGGGAAGCCTGGATTTGTGTATTCTGGTCGGGTACCCCGGGACCGTTATGGCCACCCGTCAGCGCGGCGGCCGGGTAGGGCGGAGCGGCAAGGATTCGGCCGTGGTCATGGTGGGGGGGGAAGACGCGCTGGACCAGTATATTCTTCGCCATGCCGAAGAATTCCTCAGCCGGGAACCGGAATCCGCCATGGTTAACCCGGACAACATGGAAATCCTCTCCAAGCACCTGGTTTGTGCGGCTGCAGAGCATCCGCTGGCTATTGATGATCCCGTTTACAGCGGATTCGGGGCGCGAAAATGCCTTGACCGCCTCGAGTCTTCCGGCAGCCTCCTGAAAAGCGCCGAGGGAACGATCTTCTACGCTGCGGAAAAATCGCCGCAGCGTAAAATTGATCTGCGGGGATCGGGATCCCGGTTCGCCATTATCGACCGGCAGTCCGGAAACCACCTGGGGGAAATCGACGGCTTCCGGTCCTTCAGGGAGACGCATCCGGGGGCGATATACCTGCATCACGGGGTTACACACCGCGTGGAGGCGCTTTCGATTGAAACCGGTACCGTAACGGTGACGCCGGCCAATCCCAATTATTACACCCGGCCCCGTAGCAACAAGCAGACCGAAATATTGGATATCTACCAGGAAAAAACCATGGGGCAGACGCGCGTGTACTTCGGCCGCCTCAAGGTTACCGACCAGGTGACCGGCTATGAAATGTGGCAGATCAGGAACCACAAGCGCATCAATATCCTGCCGCTCGACCTGCCCCCCCAGGTGTTTGAAACCGAAGGGATATGGTTCGAAATCCCGGAACACGTTCAGCAGGCGGTTGAAAACCAACAGATGCACTTTATGGGCGGCATTCATGCCCTGGAGCATGCCGCCATTGGGCTGGGTCCGCTTTTTGTGCTTTGCGACCGGAACGATTTAGGCGGCATATCCATGACCTATCACGCGCAGGTGCAAAGCGCGGCAGTGTTCGTCTACGATGCATGCCCCGGCGGTATCGGGCTTTGTCGCAGCATGTACGAAAAGGCGGACAAGCTTTTTGATGCCTGCTGCAAGACAATATCCGACTGCGAGTGCGAAAACGGCTGTCCCGCCTGCGTTCATTCACCCAAATGCGGATCCGGGAACCGCCCCTTGGACAAGCTTTCAGCGTTGTTCGTTATGACGCGGCTCCTTGAAACCCCCCAACAGGGGACTATGGGGCCCCGAACGTCAGTGTCACGCGATTTTCGGCTGCCATCAGGCATTGACCGGACGGAACGCGCCGCGGAAAAAGAAACATCACCGGAAGCGGGAAGGAAGCACTACGGGGTGATAGACATTGAAACCCGTCGCTCTGCCGATGAAGTCGGCGGATGGGGCAAGGCGCACCGGATGGGTATAAGCTGTGCAGTGCTATACGATTCAAGTGCGAACGAGTATTTCACATACTACCAGGAAAATGCCGCGGCGCTGGTTGAACACCTTGCGTCTTTGGAGCTTGTGGTCGGGTTTAACGTCAAGCGTTTTGATTATGCGGTAATCAGCGGCCAGATCGATTTTCCGTTTAAACGCCTTCCCACCCTCGACATTCTGGAGGTGGTGCATAACCATCTTGGATACCGGATTTCCCTGGACAACCTTGCGCGGGTCACCCTGGGGCATGCCAAATCCGCAGACGGGCTTATCGCCCTGAAATGGTGGAAACAAGGGAAAATTGACGAAATTGTGGCCTATTGCCGAAAAGACGTTGACATTACAAATGAAATATATCGCTTTGGCGGAAAAAACCGGTATCTCCTGTTTAAAAACAAGGCCGGCAATGCGGTCCGCATTCCCGTGAAATGGTAACCCGTGTGGGACCCGGCCGTAATTTCCCCGCATTCCCCCGCAGCCATGACGAAATGTATGCCCCTATACCGGTCTTCTCCTAAAAATTATGAAAATTAGTATTGCAATAAAACAAAAATGTGATAAATTTTAACGTTTAAGCTAATGCTAAACTCCTTTTTTTGGGTATGCGCCGATGTGACCTATTAAGGGTAATATGCGGGGTTGCCGATCTTATCGCATATACAACCCGATCGCATA
>JAABTZ010000574.1 GCA_011389605.1 Desulfobacteraceae bacterium | reverse complement strand
TGGCCAATGCGGTAATGGATGAAAAAAAATCAAGCCCTGAAAACATTGCAACACGACAGATCATAGAACTTGACGCGTGCACGCACTGCTGTACCTGCAGCCTGTACTGCTCTGCGATGATGGCATATGAAACAAAAGGAAATTCATATATTCTGCCTTCGGAGAAAATGGTTCTTTTAAAAGCGCTTGCCGCAGGAAAAAAACTCGATGAAACAGAAAAAAAAGCCATACTTGAAGGAATTTATTTGTGTACAAACTGCGACAGGTGCACTGTTGTGTGCCCTTCCGGCATAAATCTAAAGCAGCTTTGGATAAGTGTCAGGGAAAAAATGCTTCAGCAGGGCCCTGCCGAGCCGCTGATTCTCTCACAGCTCTCATTTGTCAGGGGACTGAACCGCAAAACGGTCACACCAGGAACTTATCAGCTTCCAATAGAAAAGGCCGACACTGCTGTTCGCAAAAAATTCGAACCCCTGCTTGATTCCAGCCTTGCCATTGATTTGGATAAGCCAGGGCAGCAAAGCTGGGGCGCCGGTATTTTTGAAAACACGTTTTCATACTGCTTTGGGTGCCAGAACTGTTCAACAGTATGTCCTGTTGTAGAAAATTATGAAAATCCCCAGGAAAAACTAGGGCTTCTGCCGCACCAGATCATGTGCTGTCTTGGACTGGGACTGACTCAAACGGCAATGGGGGCAAAAATGATATGGGACTGCCTTACCTGCTACCAGTGCCAGCAACACTGCCCGCAGAATGTAAAAGTTACCGACATCCTCTACGAGCTCAAATACATGGCCGTGGACAATATGGATGAAGGAATGAAAAATGATCATCAGGCCGGAGGTTTAATATAACCATGATGAGCTACAGTCTTTTTCTCGGCTGCCAGATCCCCTCCAGGCTTCCACAGTATGAAACCGCCGCCCGGGCTGTTTTGGAAAAACTGGGAATTAATCTGGTGGATATAAGGCAATTTAACTGCTGCGGATATCCCATGCGAAACACTGATAAAAAGTCGTTTCTTCTTTCATCGGTGCGCAACATGGCCCTGTCTGAAAAAGCAGGTCAAGACATGCTGGTTTTATGCAACTGCTGTTACGGGGCACTTAAGAATGCCGAGCACATCATGAAGGAAAAAGGCCCCCTGCAGGATGAAATCATGGAAAAACTAAAGGAGACAGGTCTTAACTACCAGGGTAAAGTCAGGATAAAACACTATCTTTCCGTGCTTTATCATGAAATCGGCATTGAAGCCCTGAAAAAGACACTGCCCAACACCTTCAAAGAGCTTAATATCGCTGTGCAATACGGATGCCACTTGCTGCGGCCAGGTGCTGTAACCCAGTTTGATGACCCTGTAAACCCATCCATATTTGACCGGCTTGTTGAAGCAACAGGGGCCGGAAGCGTTGACTGGACAAACAAGCTGGAATGCTGCGGGGCACCGCTTACCGGCATAAATGATGAACTGTCCATGGATCTTTTTTTAAAAAAAGTAAAAGAGGCCTTAAAGGCCGAAGCTCATTATTTCTGCACATCCTGCCCTTATTGTCAGATTCAGTTCGACACGGTGCAAAAAATAACAGCCCGGGATAACCCGGATACACAGCAGCTGCCTTCCGTTCTTTTTCCCCAGCTTCTGGGTCTTTCAATGGGCATTGATCCGGAAAGACTGGGACTCGGATTAAACAGTCTGGACATAACCAGGTTAGAATTTTATTCAAGCAAGGAGTAGCTATAATGCCACAAGAAAATAATGGCGCTGTGCTGGTTGTGGGAGGAGGCATCACTGGAATGCAGGCATCGCTTGATCTTGCAAATTCCGGCTACTACGTCTACCTTGTGGAAAGGTCAAGTTCCATCGGCGGAATGATGTCCCAGCTGGACAAAACTTTCCCGACCAATGACTGTGCCATGTGAATTATCTCGCCCAAACTGGTCGAGGTCGGCCGGCACATCAACATAGAGCTTTTGACTCTCTCAGAGGTAAACAATATCTCGGGCGAGGAGGGCAATTTTGAAGTCAGTATCACTCAGCATCCACGCTATGTGGACATGGACAAGTGCATCGCATGCGGCCTTTGCGCGGAGAAATGCCCCAGCAAGGTTCCCAATTCATACGACGGCAACCTTGCCAACCGAAAAGCCGCCTATGTCCAATATGCCCAGGCCGTTCCGCTCAAGTATGTCATAGATCCGGAGCACTGCATTAAGCTGACCAAGGGTAAATGCGGAATCTGCCAGAAAAAATGCCCCACCGGCGCCATAAATTACGAGGACA
>JAABTZ010000573.1 GCA_011389605.1 Desulfobacteraceae bacterium | reverse complement strand
CCTCAGGCATTTTGTTTTGCGGACAGATGCTATGGTGGAGGAGGTTAGCTCTAAGCACATATTGGATTACATTGACTGGCTGCTCAGCAAGCGGTTAACCGCGAAAACGATCAACTGCCATTTAAACTGTATTCGATGTTTTTATGATTATCTTTATTATGAGGAAGGCATTAGCGTTAAGAACCCCGTCAAGACGGGCTATACTCTCCGGGTTCCCAAGCCGCTGCCCCGTCACTTAAAGGAAGAGGAAATTGAATCGTTTTTCAAAGTTGTTGACAATCCGCGGGACCGAGCGATGTTTTTCTTGATGCTCAGATGCGGATTGCGAGTTGAGGAACTCAGCGAACTGACCACAGATGCAATTGATTTGGGACGCCGGAGGATCCATGTGAAAAATGGCAAAGGGGGCAAAGGCCGTGTGGTATATATGAGCAATGACGCCTGTGAAGCCCTGGAAAAATACTTGAGACTCAGATGTGACCGCCGAATCAGAAAAGTGTTTTTAGTTGAAAAAGGCAGGTGCCGAGGCAAGCCCATATCGGTTCGAGGCATCCAGAAGCGCATTGAGTGCTATGCCCGACAGGTCAAGATGAGAGTATCGTGTCATATGCTGCGACATACTATGGCAACCCAGCTTTTAAATGCGGACGCCGAACTCGTGACCATTCAGGATCTGCTGGGTCATACCAGCATAACGACAACTCAGCGTTATTGTAAGGTATCGAACTTGAAGGTCCAGCGCGATTACTTTAATGCGATTGATAAAGTTGCCCGAAGGCAGGGCTTAAAGCAATGCTGAAAATATCTAACAGCAAATTTGAGCTATTTCCGCAGGATGCGGTTGCTCCGACGAGCAATATTGAGGGCCCATTCTCGCAACCGCATCCTGACCGACTTATGTGCAAAAGAAAAAAAAGAAAAAATTGCTTGACAATTAATATCTAAAAAGCATAATTGAACATAACTTATTTATATTAATAGAAAAATCAGGATTTATTACGTATAGCGGCTATCATGGCTCACCCCAGCAAAGCCCCCCTTCCGGTATACATTGCCGAAATAAGTGCTGCCATACAGGCACGTTCATTTTATCCAAAAAAGCACCTTCAGGTCATTGATTCGACACGCATCATGCAGACGGCATAAATGTTATCAGACCTTTTTCCTCCAATAACGCTTTATTCCACGAAAACAAAATCAAAAAACCGGCAATGAAAGGGGTCTGCCCCCAGGGGAGTTCGTGGACACAGTAGCCTCTGGTGGATCTGCAAGGCATTTTCCGGGACGCCACCATGTTCTATAAAACCAGTTCTTTATCCAGATGGCGCCATTTAAAGCCGAGGCATAACCGACCCAGAGCATATATGGAACCATTAGCCTTCCGGCTGTGGCGGTTTTCCTGAAAAACAATGCGGTTGTTACGACAATGGCTTGTTCAGCGCATCATACCAGTCGGCAGAGGCCATGCCAGGCGATACAAGGGCACCGGTCCAGGCGACCAGGTAATAAATACCGATCCAGCAAAAAAGGCCGGCCAATCTAAGAACAGGTCGGCGCTCTGCACCAACCCCCTTCTAATTGCCATTAATCCGATTGCGCAGCTTGCCGGACGGCTTAAACGTCACCACCCGGCAGCCTTCCAGCCACGAAGATCATCACGCTGATGGGCGACAATTATAATTCCCGAAATAAACATTTCATAAAATTTGGTATAACCATCCCAAATCAGAACCGGAGAGGAGCAATGGGATGGTGACGGGACCAACAGGTAAGGAGGCTGTTTAAATTTATGCAGCCGGCATTAAAGCAAATTTGGAGATTAACCCCGGCCTTGAGGCGCACCATAAGTTTACCCGAATAGGGATTTTCAGGATTCTCGCCCCGTTGTGCACAAAAACGCGAGATAATCGTCCACTGAATTCTGGAAAGCTTGCCGCAGCCCGTCAACGGTTTCGCCTTCAAAGGTTGACGGCTTCGTAAAAAGTCCTAAGACTGATATAGTCGCCAAACAATAAGAAAATAACTTTTTGATTTTACTTAACACTTAATCACTTAAAACTTAACACTGCCTGTAAAAAAGACTTTTTACAGGCTTATCAATTTTAAAGGATAACATAAATTTATATTTTAAAAATGACGGCTTCGTAAAAAGTCCAATATCTGCGTTACGCGCGATTTTTCAGAATTTCACGTACGGCTAGGTACGCTGCATTCTTCAAAATCGCGCAAGCCTTGATCTTGAACTTTTTACAAAGCCGTCTAAAAGCGACTTTTTACGAGT
>JAABTZ010000572.1 GCA_011389605.1 Desulfobacteraceae bacterium | reverse complement strand
TCATTATGCTTCCTCTTTGAGATAGATCCGGCGGACAAAATCATTGGCCTTGATTTGTTCGGGACTCCCCTGGGCGATTACTTCCCCTTCGTTCATCACGATGATCCGGTCAGCGATGCGAAATACCGTGTCCATGTCATGCTCGATTATGGCAATGACCATATCTTTGCCTTTAAACTGCTGCACGGTTTGGATGATTTTCTCCTTTTCCTCCAGTCCTACACCTGCTGTGGGCTCGTCGAGAAACAGCACTTTCGGCTCCACGGCCACGGCCATTGCCATTTCCAGCAATTTTTGGTCGCCGTGGGAGATATTGACCGCCCGTGTGTCTTTCAGTCCGGTCAGACCGAAGCTGGCAAGCGATTGATCGACTGCATCTTCGACTTCCTTTTTGGGTTTTGCAAAAAGCAGCGGCACCTTGATGTTATCATGCACCGTAAGCTCAGGAAAGATATTGACGATCTGGAACGTCCGGGCAACACCTAGTCTGACCCTTTTGTGCGAAGGAAGTCTGGTTATGTTATGGGTGTCAAAATGTATGGTCCCGCTGTCAGGAGGGAACATGCCGGTGCAGACATTGACAAGGGTGGTTTTGCCAGCTCCGTTGGGGCCGATGATCGCCGAGATGACTTCTTGGTTTAAATGCGTGCTCACCTGGCTTAATGCCGTGAATTTGCCGAAGTACTTGCTGATGTTTTCAATCTTGAAACTGTGCATGTCTGTTATTCTCCCTTGACCAGCAGTTTAAACGATCCCACCACGCCGCCTCGGAAAAACAGCACAACCAGCAGGATGACGATCCCCAGGATCAGCTGCCAGAAAAGAGTGTATGCCGTGATGATTTCAAGGGCCAGTTCATAGACGAGAACCCCGAACACCGGCCCTGTGAAATAGGCGGGCCCGCCGATCAGAGAGGCGATGACAGGCACGGCGGAAAAAGTCCAGTGGGATATGGTGGGATCCACGCCGCCGTCCACAAAGAGCCACAGGATGCCAGCGATTCCGGTAAAAAATGCCGACAGGACCATGGCATACATCCGGTATTTGATAATGGAGTGGCCGGAAAAGCTCACCCTTGTTTCATTTTCCCGGAGGCTTTCGAGCAGGAGCCCGAAATTTGAGTGAAGAATCCGGTATATCAAAAACATGCAAATCACTACTATGGGCAGGACCAGATAATAGTACTGGTGCAAAGACATCATTCTGCTGATTCCGGTAATGCCGTCTTCACCGCCGGTCACCGAGCGCCACTTCATAACCACTCCCCAGAAGAGCATGGAAAAAGAGAGGGTAATAAGGGCAAAATGGATATCCCGGTGCCTCAGGGAAAGAAAGCCGGTAACAAGGCTCAGTACAATCACCATCGCAATGGCCAAAATCAGACAGGCCCACAAGGGCAGGCTCCATTTGACAAGGCATACGGCAACCGTATAGGCGGCTCCGGAAAAAAAAAGGGCGTGGCCGAAGCTCAAAAGGCCGGCTGATCCCAGAAGGATGTTGAAGGCCACGGCATAAAGGGAAAGAATGATGATTTTGGTCATCAGATAGACATTGTATCTTTCCAGAAATGCCGGAAGAATCAGCAGCAGCAGGATAACAGCCCCGGCAATGATGATATTCTTATAATTTTTCACCGTACAGACCCTCCGGTTTGACGATTAAGACGATTGCAAAAAGAAGGTAGGGAATGGCCAGAGTGAAGCTCGGGATAAAAAGCGTTCCCATGGACTCGCCGATGCCAACGATAAGGGCTGCAATAAACGCCCCCGGGATGCTTCCGAGCCCTCCCATGACCGTTATCACAAACGCGTATATGATGATATGCTCTCCCATGCCCGGGGAAGCCGAGGAGATGGGCAGAACCAGGGCGCCGCCGAAGCCCGCCAGGCAGGAGCCAAGGAAAAAAGCCGAAGCATACAGCAGGTTCGGATTGATGCCCGAGGCCTGGGCCAGCTCGATATCGGAGGTCAGTGCGTTGATCATTTTTCCCCACATGGTCCTGGTGATGATCAGGTACATGAGGATTCCTATAAAGATTCCCAGCAGTATGATGAGAATCGAGAAGTTCGGGCAGATGCGTCCCATTATCTTTGTAAATCCCAGGTTAAGAGGCGGCATCATTTTTGGAACCGTGCCCCATATAAATCGGGTCAGATCATTGAAGACAAGTACCAGCCCATAGGTGAGAATAAGCTGGAAGAGAATATGCAGGCTGTAGACCCGCTTGATAAAAAGCCGTTCGCAAATGACCCCGATGATTCCCGCTGCAATGATGCCCAGGCACATGGCGA
>JAABTZ010000571.1 GCA_011389605.1 Desulfobacteraceae bacterium | reverse complement strand
TTTTGAAAATATTCATTACCGGGGCCGGCGGGTTTGTCGGCCGGCAGATGGTTGGTTATTTTACCGCCCAGGGTCATGACGTGGTCGGTGTGGACAGAAGCAGCGCCGCAGATATGGCGGATATTGAGCGGTTTACGTATGTGCAGGCGGATGCCGCGAAGCCCGGTGACTGGCAGGAAAATGTGGACCGCGCGGATGTGGTCATCAATCTGGCCGGTAAAAACATTTTCGGGAGATGGTCCGAAAAAACCAAGCAGGCGATTCTTGAAAGCCGCGTTCTAACCACTGAAAACGTCGTGGCCGGATTTTCCGGAAACACACCGGCCCTGCTGCTCAGCACGTCGGCGGTTGGATTTTATGGAGACCGGGGAGATGACGTGCTCGATGAAAAGCAAGGGGCCGGCGACGATTTTCTGGCCCGGGTATGCGTCGAGTGGGAAAGCCGTGCCAACGCGGCAGCGGAAAAGGGCGTTCGGGTGGCCAACATGCGATTCGGTCTTGTGATGGGGAAAACAGGCGGTGCCCTGAAAATGATGCTGCCGGCTTTCAAAGCGTTCGTCGGCGGACCGCTGGCCAACGGCAGGCAGTTTATGCCCTGGATTCATATCGACGACCTGGTGTCCGCGCATGATTTTGTCATTGCTAATCCGGAAATATCGGGTCCGGTCAACTGCTGTGCGCCCAACCCGGTCAGAAACGAGACATTTGCCAGGACGCTTGGCCAGGTTCTGGGCCGTCCTGCCGTATTCCGGGTGCCGCGCTTTGCACTCGGTCTGGCCATGGGAGAGATGGGGGAGATGATTTTGAGCAGTCAGCGAGGCGTGCCGGAAAAGCTTCTGTCCCATGGGTTTGCCTTTTCGTATCCTGAACTGCAGGCGGCACTTGAGGATCTTCTAAAATAAGGACAACAACATGGAAAAGACAACGTTATCGATCCCGCAAATATCGTGCGGGCACTGTGTGAATACCATAAAAAACGAACTTCAGGAAATAGAAGGGGTATCACGGGTGGACGGCGATCCGGAAACCAAAAAGGTGACGGTTGAATTTGACAGCCCCGCCACAATCGAAAAGATTTATACCCTCTTGAAGGAGATCGGTTATCCCGCAGAATAAATCCCTTCCCTTTTGTTTTGTCTCTATGGCGGCGTACGCTGTCAGACGCCATTCATAGCGCCTGAATGACATGCGTATGGATATGCGCCGCATCTGGCAGCCGTTTTTGAAATAATCCGTTATGCTCGACCGGTACTGAGTCGAGCCGGGTGGAGGGTGGAATGTCAAGCAGGGAAGTAACGCTTCCGGTAACCGGAATGACCTGTGCGAACTGCGCCCGTGCAATCGAACGAAGTCTTGGCCGATTGGACGGGGTGGCATCGGCGCACGTGAATTTCGGTGCGGAACAGGTTCATGTCACATACGATTCCGAAAAGACGGATATCCAGGGTATCGTTGCACGGATACGGCATGCGGGTTATGATGTCGCCTCCAGGCGCGTGGAATTGCCGGTAACCGGCATGACCTGCGCCAACTGCGCGGCCAATATCGAAAAAGCGCTTTCCCGCAAAGCCGATGGCGTGCTCGATACCACGGTCAATTTTGCCACGGAAACCGCAGTGGTTGACTATATTCCGACGGTTGTCGACCTGGAAGAAATCGTTTCCGTCATAAAGCGGGCCGGTTATACCGCCTATATTCCCGACGATTCCAAAGGGGATCCCGAAGATTATGAAATGGCGGCGCGGAGCGCCGAAGTGTGGGATCAGACCAAAAAATTCCTTGTCGGGGTCCTGTTCACCCTCCCTCTTTTTATTCTGAGCATGGGACGGGATATGGGATTTTTCGGTCCATGGGCGCAGGTTGCGGCCGTGAACTGGATATTGTTTCTCCTGGCCACCCCGGTCCAGTTCTATACGGGATGGGATTATTATACCGGCGGTTACCGGAGCCTTTTAAACAAAAGCGCCAACATGGACGTCCTGGTGGCCATGGGGTCCTCGGTGGCCTATTTTTATTCTGTGGCTGTCCTCTTTTTTCCATTTTTCGGAGATCATGTCTATTTCGAAACTTCGGCCATGATCATCACCCTGATCAAATTCGGCAAAATGCTCGAAACGCGGACCAAGCGCAAAACCGGCGGCGCCGTTCGGAAACTGCTCAGCCTCACACCGGACACCGCGACGGTGGTGGAAGGGGATGCCGAAAAAGAGATGCCGGTAGCCGAGGTCCAGAAGGGCTGGCATGTCCGTGTTCGTCCGGGGCAGCGGGTGCCGGTGGATGGAAAGGTGCTTGA
>JAABTZ010000570.1 GCA_011389605.1 Desulfobacteraceae bacterium | reverse complement strand
TCATCCACGTTCTGCTGGTGGGCGATTCCCTGGGAATGGTGGTTCAGGGAGAGGCCACAACCCTGGGCGTTACCATGGACGAAATGATATACCATACCAGGATTGTGGCAAAAGCCTCCAGAAATGCCATGGTTATAGGAGATATGCCGTTTATGTCTTATCAAAGCTCCCGCCGGGAGGCCATGGTAAATGCCGGCCGGTTTTTAAAGGAAGCCGGCGCCACAGCAGTAAAACTCGAGGGAGGAGCCTCAGTGTCTGAGACAATTCAGGCAATGACCGAAGCCGGCATTCCGGTAATGGCCCACATCGGTCTTACACCCCAGTCTGTTCACCAGATGGGGGGCTTCAGGGTCCAGCGCGACAAGGACAGGCTCATGGAAGATGCCCGGCGCGTTGAAGCTGCAGGCGCTTTTTCCGTGGTTCTGGAAGGCATTCCGGCTGACATTTCCGAGGCCGTAACTCAAAGCCTGACCATCCCAACCATAGGCATAGGAGCCGGGCCTGAGTGTGATGGCCAGGTGCTGGTGATCCACGATATGCTCGGAATAAACAATGTCCGGGTGCCCAAATTTGTAGAGCAGTATGCAAGGCTAAGAGAGCATGCCATGGAAGGGCTGCGTGCTTACGTCAGCGAAGTTGCCACGGGAAAATTTCCGGCAGAAAAACACTGCTATTAACCGTTTATTTTCACTATAATTGCCATGGATGCAAAAGGTGCTGTAAGCACGGACAAATACATAAAGGGCTTGATGGATATCAGCCAGGCAATCAATTCAGATCTTTACCTGGAAGAGATTCTGAAGCTGATTGTAATGGTAACAGCCAAAGTAACCGGGGTGCAGATATGCTCCCTGTGGCTTCTGGAAGAAGGCAACGATCAGCCGCGCCTGAGGCTTAAAGCAACACAGACAATTGAGCCTGTCTATGTCAAGGACCGGGTCTTGAATATCAGCGAAGGAGTGGTGGGATATGTTGCCCTGGAAAAAAAGCCCCTTATCGTAAAGGATGTTCTTGCTGAGCCCAGGTTTAAGGAAAAGGACATGGCACAAAGCCTGGGTCTGAAATCCCTTGCAAGCGTTCCTTTGCTGCTTCGCGACGATCGGGTCATTGGCGTGCTAAACTGCTTTACATCCGAGCCTCATGATTTTACGGACATGGAAGTAAACCTGATTACCACGGTTGCCAACCAGGCAGCCGTGGCCATATTCAACTCCGAACTGGTGATTAAAACCAAGGTGATTCAGGAAGAGCTTGAAACACGCAAGCTCGTGGAACGGGCCAAGGAAGTGCTCATGCAGCGCAGCCAGATGGACGCTGATGAGGCATACAGGCGCATCCAGAAAAAAAGCATGGATTCGCGCAAATCCATGAGAAATATTGCCGAGGCCATCTTACTGTCTGAAGAACTGTATTGATTCCCCTGGCCGATACAAAGAAGGTTCCCCCTGACTTATAAATCGCTCAGTTTAGGTTCACACAAAATGCTTGACAAAAAACTCCGCCTGAATTAATTAGTATAAATTAACTTGCACAAAGGCGTGTAAGTTTTACTGATTATTTTTAGCAGACAAAGGCGTCTCTACTGCACAACGGCGTAGAGGCGCTTTTTTTTGTTCTACGCATGATTTTTATAATTTATTAAAATAATTGATAATAATTAAAATCAAAAACAACGAGGAGCAAAACCATGTCTGAAATGCGTTTTTCCAAGAGCAATGATGTTTTAGGAACCACCAACAGGGGCAATCCCGCCGAGTCGGGTCTATGCACCCTCTGCCGCGCTGACTGCCAGGGCAAGTGCGAAACTTTCATGTCCAGCCTTGTGGGCCGCAAACTCCTGTACCCAAGAAGTTTTGGCATTGTAACTGCCGGGGCAAACAATACAACCCATGTGGGCGCATCCTATAATTCACTTAGAATCCAGGGCTATGCCTACGGCTCCCACGGACTGGCCCCAGGTCTTTCAACTGACCCGGACGACTGCATTTTCCCCAACGTCAGCCTGGAGACCGAGTTCGGGCGCGAAATCAAGACCAAAGCCCGTATCCCTTTGATGACCGGGGCTTTGGGATCGACTTTTGTTGCTGCCAAATACTGGGACTCTTTTGCCATCGGTGCATCCCTTGTGGGCATTCCCGTGGTGATCGGTGAAAACGTCGTTGGTGTTGACCGTGAATCGGAAATGGCAAACGGCAGGATAAGCAAAGCCCCGGAGCTTGACCGTCGTATTGACTCCTACCTGCGCTACAACGATGGATACGGCGCAATCATTGTTCAGATGAACGTGGAAGACACAAGAAACGGCGTTG
>JAABTZ010000569.1 GCA_011389605.1 Desulfobacteraceae bacterium | reverse complement strand
GCCTTCCTGCAGGCTGGATAATCCGGGAACCTTATATTCCTGCTGTTAATGCACCTGCTGTGCTTTGTGCAAATGATATGGGCCTTGGATTTAACCAGGCGGCCGCAGTGTTTGTTTTTCCCAATGTGGGTTCCTATTTTGGAGGAGACCTGGTTTCCGGGGCTTATTATGCCGGATTTCATGAAAACCAGCAGGTGACAATTCTCGTGGATGTGGGCACCAATGCAGAAGTTATTCTTGGCAACCGTGACTGGCTTGTAGTCTGTGCCGGGGCCGCAGGGCCGGCCCTTGAAGGCGGGGTGTCTGAAATCGGAATGACAGCAGGGCCCGGAGTCATAGACAGCGTGGTTATTGATCCGGATACCCGGGAGTTTGAGATTCACACCATTGAAAATCAGCCTCCAAGGGGGATTTGCGGTTCCGGCATGATAGATCTGGCCGCACAGCTTTTTGTTACCGGAATGCTTGATATCAGGGGAAAGCTGGTGCCCGATGCCTGTGGCAGCCGTTTAAGGCAAGAAGACGGCATGAACAATCTTGTGCTTGTTTTTGCCGTTCAGTCAGCCACGAAAACCGATCTGACAATCAGCCAGGCCGATATCGACAGTCTGATCCGTTCCAAGGCTGCCATGTACACCATTCTGGAAACCATAATAGGATATGTGGGAATTTCTTTTCAGGAAATCGAGGTCTTTTACGTGGCCGGCACATTCGGATCTTTTATCCGGCCCCGCTCGGCCATTTCTATCGGCATGATTCCGGATCTGCCGGAGCCCACCTATCGTCATCTTGGAAACAGTTCCCTGGAAGGCGCGGTTTGCCTGCTGCAGTCCAGGGATGCCGTGACCTGTATTGAGTCACTAAGAGACCGGATGACCTATCTTGAATTAAACGTAAACCAGGATTTTATGAACCGGTTTAGCGCAGCCAAATTTCTGCCGCATACGGATGCCGGCCGTTTTCCTTCTGTTGCCAGATCTGTATGAAGCCGCTTACATCAAAAACTACTTTTTGACCGGCTTATGCCCGGAGTTGTTTTTCTTTGAGCGGGATTTGCCCGGGGCGAGCCGCCGGATTTTTTCCTGGCTGCTTTTCCGGCCGCCTTAGCCCATGCCTGATGCCTTTTGGATGGATATTTTTTTACCCGAAGCGCTCATCCCAGTACAGGCAGGGATGAAATTCATACCAGGCCAGTCCCTGCATGGATGAGCCCCGTGTGCACGGATTCATTATACCCGCCACCACGCACGAGTCAACAATGTCGTGTACCTCTATGGTAAAGTTTCCGGCCCTGGCAACAGCTGCCATCAATCCACCTTCGGCCATGCACGACTTTGTGTGCGGCTTTATCTGCTTTAAGAAATCAACCGACTGGTCAATAAATTCGGGGCGATGATGGGACAATGCCCTGCGTACTGCAAATTCGGAATCAAGCAGTCCGGTTTCCCGGGCGCTTTCAAACATGATCCTGGCCACAGGGGGCATGAAAAACATTTCTCCGGCCGCAAAGCGAAGGATTCGGTCCTCCCATGCCCCGCTCTGCCTTGAACGCACCGGAATCAGAATCCGTTCCTCAAAGGCCATCAGCAAGCAGTCATGCTTGTCTTGTTCTGACAGGGGAATTTGCTCTGTGTAGACGTTTTCCGACTCAAGTGCGGCATTGATAAGCTGAGCCATTTTTTTGGCGTCCTCATCGGAAAGCTGTACTGAAAGCGCTCCGGAAAGCCGGTTGACGGGGTTTTTATCGGTTTGCATGGCAAAACCTCCCTTAGAGGGTACAGGCGCATGGCATGGAAAAGAGCAGGAATGCATGGTATAGATAAATGATTTTAATTGTTCCGGGGCAGGCTTGCAAGGATAAAAAACATGCTTGTTTCGTGCATTGACATTTGTTGCCGCTTATGGAAAAATAAATTTTTTAATCGGAACTGAGCGATTTTCAGATGGCTCCGTAAAAAGTCCAAGATCAAGGCTTGCGCTATTCCGAAGAATGCGGCCTACTTAGCTGCAGGTGAAAGTCTGAGGAATCGCACGTAACGCAGATATTGGACTTTTTACGAAGCCGTCAAATGTGACCCGTATTGAATTCAATGGGCTGTGGAGGAAAAATGGCGGAAACAGACAAGCTGGAACATCCGGATATAACATCTGAGATGATCCGTCAAATCGATGATATTATCGCGGCCAATCAGCAAACCCCTGGAGCGGTCATTCCTGTTTTGCGGATGTGTCAGGACGTGGTGGGGTATCTGCCGGTGGAACTTATTGACTATATCGGCGATGGACTAAACATTGCCAGCAGTGACGTATACGG
>JAABTZ010000063.1 GCA_011389605.1 Desulfobacteraceae bacterium | reverse complement strand
TGGAGCGAGTGTTTTTTCCTTTCCTTGACCCTGAAACCCAGAGGGTTATTACAGCCTTTTCCCGCGATTATATGACATCTTCGGCAAAACAACGCCTGCGCCAAAACGTTGAAAGGACCGAAAAAACCGGATTTCATATTTTTGACCGCAGGAGGATGCATTATCTGCGTTTCGGGGAAATGGACCAGTCCCGGATTAATGCCGTGCCCAAAAAAATTTACCGGGACCTGCTTGATAAGTCCAGGGATGAGCTGGAGCAGTATTTCATGGAAAAGGAAAAAATTTTAACAGTCCGGGAGAAAAAAATTTATTCATACGTTATTTTTAATGTGGCAGACGAATTTCCCGGAAAACTTTCCCATCGTTATCCTGAAACTCTGCCCGCAGATCAGGTGGATGCCTGTTTTCTTGAGGCTGCCTGCAGGCTAAACGAAGATAAATCCTTCTGGGAGGACTGCCTGAAAACAGACCGGTTAAATCAATACCTGATCCGGTACGTGTGCTGGTTTTTTGATTATGAGTTCAGCCAGGGCGCTTATCTTGAGGAATACATCCGGGAGTGGATAAACCGCCGCCGTACGTTTATGCCGCCGCCTTCAAAAAACCGCATGCAGACAGAGGAAGCTCTTTCAGTAATGGGAATTGTGGGAAAGTCTTTTTCAGGGTTTACGGTAAAAACCCTGACCCGTCAGTACAGAAAAATGGCCAGGGTCCGTCATCCCGACCACGGCGGGGATCATGAAGGATTTATCCGCTTAAACCGGGCCTTTGAAACCCTGCTGGCAAGACTCCGTGCAGCAAAAGGCGGCTATACCGCCAGGCGCAGTTGATGCTTTCAGTCCGGGCCTGCTTCATGTATCGCCGTACTGTTTTCTGAGTTCTTTTTTGTCAAGTTTGCCCACGCTGGTTTTGGCAATGACTTCCACGAAATCGATGCGTTTTGGTATGCCGTATTTGGGAATCATGCCTTTTTCAACAAACCGGGCAAAATGATCCCTGATCTCGTCCTTGCCGGTTTTGCGCACATATTCCTTTTTGAGCACCACCAGGGCCATGGGGCTTTCTCCCCATTTTTCATCCGGAATCCCGATAACAGCAGCTTCACTTACTGCCGGGTGCTGGCTTACTATGTCTTCCAGTGTCAGAGATGAGACCCATTCCCCGCCTGTTTTTATAACGTCTTTTAATCTGTCGGTTATCTGCAGGTAGCCATCTGTATCAATGTAGCCGATATCGCCTGTGTGCAGCCAGCCGTTTTCCCACAGGGCCTCGCTTTTTTCCGGATCCTTGATATAGCCGCCGGTAAGCCAGGGCGTACGGGTTACAACCTCGCCCGTGCTCATCCCGTCATGGGGCAGGGGGCTGCCTTCCGGATCCACCACTTCCACGTAGGCCCCTGCAATGGGAAGACCAGTGCGGCAGCGCACATTCAGCTGTTTTTCAATGTCGCTGCCAAGCATCCGGGGTTTTAGATTGGCCACGGTCAGCACCGGGCAGGTCTCCGACATTCCGTAGCCTGCATACACGTTTATTCCACGCTCCATGGCGGCCCGGGCAAGACCCCGGGGCAGGGATGCCCCGCCTATGTTGACCTTCCATCCGCTCAGATCAGTTGTTTGCGCTGCCGGATCGGTTAGCAGCATGTGCAGAATCGTGGGCACGCAGTGGGAAAATGTCACTTTTTCATTTTTTACAAGGTTAAGAAGTGTTTCCGGTTCATATTTGCCGGGATACACCTGCTTGGCCCCGATAAGTGTCATCATGTATGGAACGCCCCAGGCATGGACATGAAACATTGGGGTAATGGGCATATACACATCAGAGGAGTCCAGGTTGGCCTGGTGGTGAAAAGCACAGTGGGCCGACAGGATTGCGTAGGTGTGGAGCACCAGCTGGCGGTGGGTGAAATAAACGCCCTTGGGCAGACCGGTTGTGCCTGTTGTGTAAAAGGTTGTGGCCACGCTGTCTTCATCAAAATCCGGAAAATCGTATACATCCTGGCTCTGCTCAAGCAGATTTTCATATTCCCCGTCCAGGCTGAGCCCGGTTTCAGGGGTGCCCGGCTCATCTGATATCAAAATGATCTTTTTAACGGTTTCAAACCGGTCTTTTACTGATTCGAGCATGGGAAGAAACTCTGAGTTTACAAGGATCACGTCGTCTTCTGCGTGGTTTATGGTATAGATCAGCTGCTCGGCGGTCAGCCGTATGTTGATTGTATGCATCACCGCCCCGATCATGGGAACGGCAAAAAAGCATTCAAGATATCGGTGGCTGTCCCAGTCCATTACGGCCACTGTCCCGCCCGGTTCAACCCCGAGCCGTGCAAGGGCGTTTGCAAGCTTTGCAACCCGTTTGCCAAGGTCCGTGTAAGTGTAGCGGGAAATGTCCCTGTAGACTATCTCCTGGTCAGGTGAATAAATCATGGGAGTGGGCAGCAAATGCTTGATAAGCAGCTGATAGGGATATGCAGAAGGCGTGGGTGTGATTTTCCGGGTTTTGATACTCATGACTTCTCCTTATGCGACAGATCTTTTTTTCTCAATTACCAGCAGTAAAGCCAGAAGCAGCAGTCCTGCGGCAGTGACCAGGTAGCTGGGCCAGAAGAGCAGAATCGAACTTGCCAGAAATAAAATTCTGGCAATCCAGCCGGTGCGGCGCAGAAAATAGCCCTGGGCGGCAATGGCCAGGGCAAAAACTCCTATGGCCGCAATGATAACCACGTAAATAATCTGGGGCAGGCTGCCGTTCATAAGCAGCGCCGGATTGTAAACAAACAAATAGGGAAGGGTGTAGAGAACAATGCCGAAGCGCACCGCTTCCAGGCCGGTTTTCATGGGCGGAGATCCGGCAATGGCCGCGGCCGTAAAGGCTGTGGTGCAAATGGGCGGGGTGATTAAAGACAGCGCGCAGAAATAGAAGATAAACATGTGAGCGGCAATGGGGTCCACACCCATTTCCACCAGTATGGGCACTTCCAGGGCTGCAAGAACGATATATGAGACCACCGGCGGAAGGCCCATGCCCAGTACTATGGAGATGACCATGATCCAGAACAGTGTGAGAAGAAGGCTGTTGCCGGCCAGAAACAGAATAATGTCGTTTAGCTTCATGCCCACGCCGGTCATGGTCAGAATACCCAGGATTATACCGGCTGCTGCGCATGGCACGGTAATCCAGATAATGCGAACCGAGCCGTCGCGAAGTGCTGCAATAATCCGGGAAAGATTCAGGGTCCGGCTGAAAATTGATATGATCCACAAAGACAGCAATGAATATGCACAAGCATACATTGCTGAATACCTCATTGCCAGCAGTACTACCAGCAGGACCACCGGAATTATAAAATAAACGCCTTTTTTGAAAACAGGCCACAGAACCGGGATCTGGTCTTTTTCCAGCCCTTTGAAACCCTTGTATCCCGCAAACAGGTCCACCATCAGAAAAAGGCCGAAATAATGAAAAAATGCAGGCAGGGCTGCTGCGATGCAGACGTTCCAGTAGCTGACGCCGGCCATCTGGGCCATGATAAAGGCCACGGCCCCCATTATGGGCGGGGTTTTGTAACCGCCCGAAGAGGCCACGGCCTCGATGGCTCCTGCGGCATAGGCATCCATGCCTGATTTTTTCATCATTGGGATTGTCACTGATCCTGTGGTGGCAACATTGGCCGCGGAACTGCCCGAAAGCATTCCCATCAGTCCCGAGGAAAAAATGGCCGCCTTGGCCGGACCGCCTCTCTGGCGTCCGGCCAGGGCGGTGGCGATGTCTAAAAACACGTCTGATGCACCTGCTTTTTCAATAAATGCACCAAAAACAATAAACACGATTACAATTGTGGCGCAAACGCCCACCGGAATTCCGTAGATGCCCTCGGTGCCGGCAAATACCTGCAGGACAATGCGTTCCAGGCCATAGCCTCTGTGGGCCAGAAAGCCTGGAATGTGGTTGCCCAGATAGGCATAGGCCATAAATACCAGGACGATAATCGACAGGGTCAGGCCCACGGTGCGCCGGGTCAGTTCCAGGATGATCACGATGGCGGCCACGCCGAGAAAAATGCCTGTATTTGACAGAAAAGGCATTATATAGAGCTGCTCCCAGTTTAAAGCCAGGTAAACATTTGCGGAGATAAACACCCCGGCAATAATGATGTTGACACTCAGTTCGGTTTTCGGGAATCGTCTGGCCAGTTTGTAGCGGTGCATAAAAATGGCAAGAATAAAGACCATGCTGAGGTGAAAGGTTCTTTGGAGCATGGTGGGAAAGGTCCCGAAAAACGCTGTGTAGAGCGAAACAACAGACAGGGTCACCGCGCATGCTGTAATAAAATAATCAAGCAGTTTTTGCTCTCGGCCGGCCATTGGTTTCTCCGTGAGAAGTTACGTTTTGTTTTTGTAACCTAAATTGAGCGTTTCAGATTTTTAAAAGCAATTAATTTTATCTGAAACGCTCAATTTAAGTGTAATTGACTTACCGGGTGACACCCATCTCGGCATAATATTTTTCAGCTCCCGGATGCATGGGCACCGGCATGCCGTCGTATACTTTTTCCAGTTTGGTCTGTTTAAATACGGCCGAAGCGCTGGTTATGAATTTCAGGTTTTCAAACACCGCCTTTGTGGCCTCATACATGAACTCATCTTCCACATGAGCCCCGCAGCAGGTGGTGTAGGCCAGGCATACGTATTCCACCGGATCTTTCTGGCCCCTGTAGGTGCCTGCCGGAAGGTGGTCAAAGTAAAAAGAGGGTTCTTTTTCATTGATGGCCGGCTTGGCTGAATCTTCTATGGGAATGAAGTTGAGTTTTACCGAATCGGCCATGCGGTTATAGCCCGGAACCCCGGCACCCATAAAATAGGAGCAGGCATCAAGATGGCCGTCGATCATTTTTTCGATGGCATCGCTGAACTGGATTTTTTCCGACTTATAATCCTTGTCCGGAATCAGGCCGTGGGCCGGAAATATTACCTCGTCATTTCCCAGCTGGGTCATTGAGCCCGGGGTGCTGGTGCCGATTTTCATGCCCTTAAGGTCCGAGATGGTTTTAGCCCCGGTGGCAGCCCGGGCCACTATGGTGAAAATGCCCGGGTAGGCGGAAAACCAGCCTTTTACCTTTTGTTTGCCAGAAAACGGATCCAGGCCGTTGTAGCCCTTGTGAAGGAAATTGGCCGTGGACCAGCCAAGCTCCATTTCACGGCGGTCCATGCGCATGATGTTTTCCCTGGAAGCCCCGGGCGTTGTCACGCCTGTGACATGATAGCCGTCAACATTGTCACTGATGATTTTAGACATGGCCACTGCAAGGGGATACCAGGAACCGGCGGAACTGGCTGACCCAAAGGTGTACTGCTTTGCCCTGGCAAGGGCCATGCCGGGAAATGCCCCGAGCATGCCGGCTGCGGCAAGGCTTGTGGTGGCGGTTTTCAAAAACTCCCGCCGGGTGAACCCTGTGTTTTTTGGAGTGATGATACGGTTGTTTTTTTGATTCTTTTTCATGTTACCCTCCTCCTTTGTGGTTGCAAAAAAACGTAATCAATCCTCAATACTACGTTCCTTGAGTATTGCGTTGGCAATGATCATTTTCTGTATTTCCGATGTGCCCTCGTAGATCCGAAGAGCCCGGATTTCCCGGTAAAGCCGTTCGACAGTGGAGCCGTGCATCACGCCAACGCCCCCGTGGATCTGCACGGCTTGGTCAGCGGCCCTGGAGGCGGCTTCGGTGGCAAACAGCTTGGCCATGGCCGCCTGTTTTGAGATCCGGGCATCCGGATTTCGGTCTTTTTGCAGGGCCGCCCGGTATACCAATGCCCTTGCGGCATCCAGGTCCGTTGCCATTTGGGCCAGTTTGAGCTGGATGGCCTGGAATCCGGAGATGGCACGGCCAAATTGCCTGCGGCGGCGGGAGTAGTTCACAGAGACTTCCAGCGCACGCCGGCCGATGCCCACGGCTGCCGCGCCCACGGACATGCGGAATACGTCCAGGGTTTTCATTGCAATTTCAAAACCGTCTCCGGGCCGGCCCAGCAGGTTTTCCTCAGGTACGCGGCAGTCGCGGAACCTCAGTTCCACCAGGTCATGGGGGGCCATCATCTCGAGACGATGGGTGATTTCAAAGCCCGGTGTGTTTTTTTCAACAATAAATGCCGAAAGGGCCCTGTCGTTTTCCGGCAGCGGCGTTTTAACGAACGTGACCAGCATGTCTGCGGAAAATCCGTTTGAGATAAAGCGCTTGGTGCCGTTTAACACCCATCCGTCGTCCTTTTTTTCCGCACGACTTTCGATTCCATTGACATCGCTTCCTGCTTCGGGTTCGGTCAGAGCATAGGTGGTCAGCAGTTTGCCGTTTCCGATTTCAGGAAGGTATTTTTCTTTCTGCGCCTCACTGCCTGCCAGCAGGATCGGATAGCTGCCAAGGCCCTGCATGGCCATGGTTACATCAGCCGGGCAGAAGATTCCGGCCATTTCTTCCCTTGCCAGGCATACGTGGATGGTCCGCAGGCCCCTGCCTCCAAGGGATTCGGGAACATATAGCTGAAACAGCCCGGCATCGGCCATGTCCCGGACCATCTGGGGCGGCACCTCGTTGGTCTCCCCGTGAATGTCGGCTGCATCGGCCAGTTTGTCCCTGGCAAACTCCCGGCAGAAATCCCTGAATTTCCGATCATCATCAGACAAGAACATATCCATGGCTGTAGTTCCTTTATTTTAACTTGTTTTTCATGATTTTACCGGTTGGATTCTTGGGCAGTTCATCCAGAAATGCGATTTCCGGTATTTTGTAAGGCGCCAGATGCTGACGGCAATGCTCCTGCAAGGTTGTCCTGTCAGCTGCAGATCCGGGTCCCAGGGCTACAAAGGCCTTGGGGATCTCGCCTTTTTGATGATTCGGAACGCCGATTACCGCAGCTTCTTGTACATCCGGATGCTTGTAGAGAATCTCCTCGATTTCTCTTGGATAGATATTGTAGCCGGCGGTGATGATCAATTCCTTGTCCCGGCCGACAATAAAATAATAGCCGTCTTCGTCCCTGTAGGCATGATCCCCGGTATGTACCCGGTTGTTCCGGATTTTGTCCAGGCTCTGTTCGGGCAGGTTCCAGTAGCCCCTGCATGCGTTGGGCCCGCAAAAGACCAGCTCCCCGATCCGGCCCGGGCCTGTTTCATTGCCGGCCGCATCCGTGATATGTGCCTCAACCCCGGCGACCACAATGCCTATGGAGCCGGCCTTTCTTTCACCGTAGACAGGATTGGCGGTGACCAGGCCAGTGGATTCGGTCAGGCCGTATACCTCCAGCACCTTGACCTGGAATTTTTCTTCCAGGGCGCCGAGCACCTCCACGGAAAGAGAGGCGCCCCCGGAAAGCAGCATTCGCAGGGAGCTTAAATCGCACCTGTTGTCGGCAAGTCCTGCCAGCAAATAGTGAAACATGGTGGGCACCCCGGGATACCAGGTCACCTTGTGTTGTTCGATGGCCTGAAACACGGCTTCAGTCTGGAAACGCTCCATGACCACCACCGTGCCCCCGGAACTGAGACTGCCGAATACCGGGCTGGCATTGGCAAAAACATGCACCAGGGGCAGGGCGGCAAGGGTTACATCATTTTCCCTCAGGCCGTAGCTCTGGGCCGCATTTGGCCCGGAAAAAGTCAGGTTGCCGTGGGTGATCATAACGCCCTTGGGCTTGCCCGTGGTCCCGGAGGTGTAAAAAAGCAGGGCCAGGTCTTCGGGGCTGCGGGAAACGGGCCTCATTCCAGCTGCCGGCTCTCCGGCTTCCTCCGTAAGGGCTTGTTCAAGGCTTTGGCCGTTTTTTTTGACAATGGTTTTTTTAATATCCGGCAGGTCCGGAAGCGCTTCTTCTGCCCTGGAAAACAAGGCTTCGGTGGTTACAAGCATGGATGCGCCGGCATCATTTATAATATAGGCAATCTCAGGCGGGGGATAGACAGGGTTTACAGGCACGGCCACGCCTCCGGCCTTGATCACGGCAAAACAGCACAGAAGAAAGTCGGAATGGTTGGGGTGAAACAGGGCGACCCTGTCTCCGGGCATAAGGCCCAGCTGCCTGAAACCAAGCGCCAGCCGGTCAGTCAGGTCATCGAGCCTGCGGTAAGAAATGGCATGGTCAGTGCCAAAATCCCTCAGAAAAATCCGTTGTTCGTAGGCGGCCGCCTTTTGCCGGATAAATGCGGCAAGATCCTTGGCCATATTGGGGGTCCTTGGGTTTTGGGTTTAAATAATGGTTCTGCCTCCGTCCACGAAAATGGTTTGTCCTGTCATAAACCGGGAGGCTTCGGATGCCAGAAACAGCACTGGTCCGATAATATCTTTGGGTCCGCCGATTTCCTTTAGCGGTGTTATGGAAAGAATTTTTTCGCGGATTTCCGGGTCGTTGAGCCGATCCTGAGCCAGGGGAGTGGCAAAATATCCAGGTGCCACGGCATTGACATTAATCCCGTGCGGTGCAAGTTCCTCTGCAAAAGCCTTGGTTAGCATGATAACAGCAGCCTTGGTGCCGGCATATACAGAGTTTGGAATCTGGGGGCGGAGAAGGAATCCGGCCGAAGAGGCAATGTTGATGATCCGGCCTCCTTTGCCGTTTTCAATCATTTGTCTGGCAGCAGCCTGGCTGGCAAAGTAAACCCCCCGGAAATTAACATTTGATACAAGGTCAAAATCCTCGGGGGTGATTTCCAGCAGGGGCTTGTGCACGTTGACCCCGGCATTGTTTACCAGGCAGTCAATACGTCCGAAACGGGAGACTACCTGCTGTATCATGGACTCCACCGCAGCAGGGTCTGACATGTCGGCTGCCATGGGCAAAACCTCTGCGCCCTGGGCGGCAATTTGCTCAGCGGCCTTTTTAATGCCTTCCATGCTTCTGGAAACAATTGCCACACTGGCTCCGGAATGAGCCAGCCCGGCGGCAATCCATCTTCCCAGCCCCCGGGAGGCCCCGGTGACCAAAGCTATCTGGCCGTCAATGCGCAAATCCGGAAATTCGGTTTTTTCCATGGTGCTGGTCCTTTGTTTTGGAAGGATTAACCGAGCCGATCCCCTGCCGTCTTAAAAATTTCTTTCCGGCATCCGGGACAGGTACTGGACAAGGATCTGTCTGGCACGCTGGATGTGTTCTTCCATGGCTTTGCCGGCTTTTTCGGCATTTTTTTTGGAAATCTGTTTAATGATTTCATCGTGATCGCCGGCGTAATCGCCAAAAGCGGTCACCATCAGACTGATATAGCGGTACCGGGTAATTCGGGTGCGAATTTCTTCTGCAATCCACTGCATTTGGGAATTTCCGCATTTTTCCCGAAACAGGCGGTGAAATTCCATGTTCAGGGGAATCCAGTCTTCAGCCGCGGTTTCCTGGCTTTTGAGCACCTCTTTTAATTCATTGTTGAGATTTTTAAGCTGTCCGATATCAGCATCGGTGAGTTTCGGTGTTGCCCATTGAACGGCCCTGCCCTCCAGGATGGCCAGAAGATTGTAGAAATCCTCCACCTCGCTTGCCGAAGGTTCTCTTACCGTTGCCCCCTGGTTGGGCACCAGGGAGACAAAACCCTGCTGTTCGAGCTGGTTTAAGGCTTCGCGCACCGGCCCCCGGGTGCAGCAGAAGTGCTGAGCCAGGCGGGCTTCCTTTAAATGCTCATTGGGCGTTAAAGATCCGAAGACTATTTCCCTGCGCAGTTCCCTGGAGATTTTTTCTTTCAGGGGGATCTTTTTTTTGGGTGTCATTGGAACTATTTCCTATATCTAAACTGAGGGATTTTCAAGTTTGCCTTAGATTATGCAATGGCAAGGGGCCGTACAGGAGAGGCCGTGCCCCCGCGTATTTTCAGGGGACTTGCCATAAACAGAAATTCGTATATCCCGTCTGCTGCAAGTTCATCCAGGTTTATCACCTCCATTATGTGAATGCCGTTTTCCACCAGAAGGATACCGTGAACCGGAAGGCTGGAAGGGGTTTTTTCCAGGGCCAGGGTGTCGGCGCCGGCATAGCCGATTCCACGGGATACAAGCCAGTGAGCCCCTTCTTCTGTAAGCCCCGGGCATCCGTGGTGATGGGATACGTATTTTACCGGGTCATGATAATAACATATCCATCCGGTACGGATTAGAACGGCATCGCCCTGCCTGATTTCAACTCCCTGTTTTTCTGCTGCTTTTTCAAGGGTTTGCTCTCCGATCCGATAATCGGCATCAAGGACTTTTTTCCCTTCAAAGCCGGCAATGTCGAGCAGCACCCCCCGGCAGACCGCGGGTGCTGCATGATTAATCGCACCTTTTTTCAGTCCTTCATATTCCTGCCAGGGTCCGATATCACCGGCTCCGTGCACTTTTCCGTTTACCGAGACATGACCCAGGGCGTCAAAATGTGTGCCTGTATGGCCCCCGGTGGTAAACAGGCAGTTGCTGGCAGACAGCCCCCCCTCATAGACCACTTCGCCGTGAAGCTTGGTCAGCGAAAAGGCAAACGGCGGATGGTTGGGGTGATGAGGC
>JAABTZ010000062.1 GCA_011389605.1 Desulfobacteraceae bacterium | reverse complement strand
GGCCTTCGCGGACGCGGCGGTGCCGGGTTCCCCACGGGACGAAAATGGCGGGGGGCACTTGCTGCCGTGAAGAAAAAGGGGGGGCCTGTTTACGTGGTCGTTAATGGTGACGAAGGCGACCCGGGAGCCTTCATGGATCGGACCATTATGGAAGGCGACCCCCACGCCGTGCTTGAAGGGTTGATTTTAGGGGCATACGCGCTGGGTTCGGAAAAAGGGTATCTCTACGTGCGGGCAGAGTATCCGCTGGCCATTAAACACCTGGAGATGGCGATGCAGCAGGCCCGGGAATACGGGCTTCTAGGGGAGAATATTTTAAATTCCGGTTTTTCCTTTGACGTTCAGATCAACCGCGGTGCCGGGGCTTTTGTTTGCGGAGAGTCAACCGCACTGTTCACCTCGATCGAAGGAAAACCCGGCAACCCACGCCCCAAGTACGTCCGCTCTGTCGAAGAGGGCCTTTGGGGCTGTCCCACCGTGCTAAACAATGTCGAAACCTGGGCCAATGTCCCGCTGATCATTAACAAGGGATCGCAGTGGTATGCAAATTCTGGGGTCGCCCACAGTACCGGCACAAAAGTTTTTTCCCTGGTGGGAAAAGTCAACAATGTCGGTCTTGTGGAAGTTCCCATGGGAACGCCCCTGGTGAAAATCGTGGAGGATATAGGCGGCGGCGTCCCGGGTGGCAAACCGTTCAAAGCGGTACAGACAGGGGGGCCTTCAGGCGGCTGTCTGCCCTACCGGCTCAAAGACCTGCCTGTTGACTTCGACTCGCTTACTGAGGCCGGATCCATGATGGGTTCCGGCGCCATGATCGTTATGGAT
>JAABTZ010000061.1 GCA_011389605.1 Desulfobacteraceae bacterium | reverse complement strand
TCGCGCGTTATTTTCTAAGATTCCTTGAAGAGGAGTCCTGCGGAAAGTGTCTTCCCTGCCGCCTTGGATTGACCCGAATGCGGGAAATACTGGATAATTTTTCTCACGGGGTGGGGAGTGACAAGGATATCGAGGACCTCCAGAGTCTTTCAAAAGCGGTTCAAGACGGCGCCTTGTGCGCCCTTGGCACCAGCGCGCCCAACCCATGCTTGACCACCATCCGGTTCTTCAGGGATGAGTACATTGCCCATGTGACCCACCAGAAATGTCCGGCAGGCGTCTGCAAGGACCTGATCACCTATTCCATTGATCCGGAAGCCTGCACCGGCTGCCACAGCTGTGCCCGGCAATGCCCGCAGGCCTGCATTGCCGGGGAGAAAAAAGAGATGCATGTCATTGACACAGACAACTGCATCCGGTGCGGCATCTGCATGGAAACCTGCAAGTTCGGCGCAGTGGTGGTTCAATAGCCAGCAATATCATGATGATGAAACAGGAGATCAGTCAAATGATTAAATTCAATATAAACGATACGCCGGTCGAAGCGGAACCGGGCTGGACCGTACTGGAAACCGCGCGCCATTACGGCATTGAAATTCCAACACTTTGCTATCATGAGGCCGTCATGGCAAGCGGTGCATGCCGTCTCTGCATGGTGGAACTGCGGGATGGGGAATGGTCCAAGTTGGTAGCATCCTGCATCTATCCCGTTGCCCAGGGCATTAATGTGTATACCGAATCCGAATCCATTGACAATGTAAGGCGGTGGATTTTCGAAATGCTGCTTGCCGAAGTTCCGGCCAGCCCTGAAATCAGGGATATGGCCCGCCGATACGGGGTCGAATCCACCCGGTTTGCGATTAAAAATCCGTATGAAGACTGCATCGTATGCGGATTGTGCGCCCGGGCTTGTGAAGAGATTGTCGGACTTGCCGCGATCTCGGTCATGAGCCGGGGCGTGCATAAAAAAATTGGGTCACCATTCTCAAAGCCCACGGAGGTTTGCGTGGCATGCGGATGCTGCGTTACGATCTGTCCAACGGGGGCGATGCGAAGACTTATCGAGTCCGTGCGGGAAACTCCCGAAGTCACCCTGACACCCCTGGCGGTATAAAAAGGAGAAAATTATGAACAGCAAACCCAACGTAGGCGTGTTTTTATGCAAATGCGGACAGAAAATCGAACCATTGGTGGACCTGGCTGCACTCAAGAAATCGGTGGGTGAAATGGAAGGGGTTGCCTGCTGCGACATACTTCCCTATCCCTGTCTTGAACCCGGATTGAATGTAATTAACGAGAAAATACTGGCTTATAACCTGGACAGGCTCATCGTGGCCGGGTGCGAAGGCCGTTTGATGCTTAAAAAATTCGAGCGCAAAATGGAGCCCAAAGGGATGCAAAAAGGGCAAATCGATGTGATCAACCTCCGGGGTCACGTGGCTGATGTCAGCGATCTGTCACCTTCCCTGAAAGCCGAAAAAGGTGCCAAGCTTATCAGGGCATCTGTTGCCGAAATGATCGCGCTTGAGCCCGGCCTTAAGAAAAGCATCCGCATTGACCAGCCTCCCATCATTCTTGGTGGGGGGATCTCATCGTTTACTGCAGCCCATGAGCTGGCCCGTGAAGGGATTGGATTTCTCATGTCCGTTCCTGAAACGGACCCGGATGTCGTTCTTAGAAATCTCTGCAGGACATATCCCGGTGAACGATCTCACTACCAGCGGCTGAAAAAAATCATGGACGAGGTGTTGACAGCCCCACAGGCAACGATCCTGCCATCCGGGGAACTTGCCGGCCTTGCCGGCGTCACGGGGAGCTATTCGCTTTCTTTTAACGTCCCGGATTCCATGACGCAATGCCAGTACAGGGCAGGGACCATCATAGCCTGCCTGGATGGGGAATTAATTCCTCCGGGACCGGAGTTCGGCTATGACGGCAAAACCGTGCTTTGCCAGCACGAATTTGAAGATGTCCTTTACAATGAACAGATACCTGAAGGAAACACCGTATTCTGGGTCTGTGACTATGAAACCGGTCAGCCGGAAAATGCCCAGTTATCCGCCCGTGCCGCATTTACCATGGGTAAACATATTCTTGAAAACAAGACCAGAGCCGGCGTGGTTATTCTTTACAACGAACAGATGCCCCTTCCGGTCAACGCGACAGAACGCAAACTCGGCAGAAAATTGGGGATCATATGGGTTCCGTATGACAAATCCGTACGCCCCATATTGCAGGCGGATTACGTAAATTTCGGGTCCGTCACCGATCATCTGGAACACGAACTCCCCTGGGACCGCATTGTCCTCTCCCCGATTCGGACGATGGGTGAAAAATCAAGGGCTGCGGCAAAGATCCTCGGCATCCTGCACGAGGACAAAGAATTTTTGAGCGCCCATCATGCCAAAGTCAGGCCGGAAATGGTCGGGCGGGAGGAATCCTATCTTACCGGATCGGCCAGGTATGCCTGCGACCTGACCGATGCCCTGGGCCAGGGACGCAAAGCCGGTAAGCAGAATGCTGAAATGATTACGAAATCAAAGGCAGGCCAACTTTTTATCCCCCAGATTGTATGTGTCGTAGATCCGGATAAATGCGTTGCATGCGGTCAATGCCAGGAGCTGTGCGACTGTGGCGGGATTGGCGTGGCCGATCTGGTGGGCGGGGGGCTTCCCCGGGTGGTGGACCCGATGGTCTGCACCGGCGGCGGCACCTGTGCGGCGGCTTGCCCTTATGAGGCCCTGACACTGCAGAACAACACCAATATCCAGAGGGAGGCCCGGGTTGCAGCACTGGCCCGCCAGATGGCTGATCATGAATTTGTTGCCTATGCCTGTTCCTGGGCAGGCCTGCCGGCCGCGGACAATGCCGGAAACATCGGTTTGAAGTATGATCCGGCCATTCACATCCTCGGCGTCCCCTGTTTAGGTCAGCTTGATCCAAGCGTTATGGCGCGTGCCTTTTTGGAAGGCGCACCAGGAATGCTTCTGGTTGGTTGCGTGCCGGAAGACTGTCACCACTCCTTCGGTATTGATCACGCTTGGAGCCGCGTAAATTTAATAAAAAAACTGTTTGCCCTGTGCGGGTTCGACCGGAGGCGAATCACCCTGGCCCATGCAGACATGAACAAACCCGAAGCATTTGTCAAAACCATTGAAAGCTTTGCTAAGTCGATCAAGATGCTTGGCCCTATAGAAAAAACGCCGGAAAATCAGAGAAAGCTGCAAAGCATCTACCGGCTGGTGAAATCCAACTCCCGGGTCCGGCTTCTTCTTTCCGCCGGCCTGCGCCGGCCATGGGAACATACCTACCGCGGTGATCAGCGCTATGCGCTTCAATACGAGCGGGAGGATTTCATCGTTGCCTTGAAGGAGGAGTTCCTCAAGGCGCGTCTTGAAACGCTCATGATTACAGAAAAGCGCCCCTTCAATATCCGGGAGCTGGCATCTGTTTTGACGGAAGAAAAGAAAAGCGTTGCCGAACAGCTCAGCGAAATGGTGGCGGAAGGGTGCATCAATGTTCGCTACAAAGAAGGCAAACCGCTTTACCTGAGTGCGAACTAATGATCGATTCGGCCGGGAAGTGCGTTCTGCTTCCCGGCTCTATTCTTTGGAGGTAGCAGCATGTTTAGAATTGTAAAACGGGAATCCATGGCCGAAGACACGGTTATCCTCAATGAAATCGGCGCCGGGGTTGCGTCCAACGCCAGACCCGGCACCAGGAAAGGGGTCTGGGCCGGGGGCGACATCGTCACCGGACAGGCCAAGGTTATCCTGGCCATGGGAGCCGGCAGAATGGCAGCCGATTCGATTCATGATTATTTGACCATTGGCTGGTAGCTGCACCGCAAAATTTCTTTATACTCACCTGAAGGTCGATCCTGGCCTATTGTCTTTGGCGATACGCCAGGAGTGAACTTGTTTCGGTGCCGAGGTTATGTCAATGTTTTACAGTATCTCCCTGTACCTGGCCCTTGGTGTGTTTGCAATCGGCTCAGTGTACAAGCTTTATACCTGGTTGACCTGGAAAGTGGGCGTTTTCGGTAGTGAATTTACGGGCTCCCAGCGATTGTGGGCTGCTATCCGCGGTGTGGTCGTCGTGATTTTCAGTGCAAGGGTATTGGTCCTTCTTCGAACCCTTATTCTGGACGTGATTTTACAGCTGCGGATTGCAAAAGAAAGCCGTCTGCGCTGGATCGGGCATCTTCTTATGTACAGCGGCTTCACGCTGCTTCTGTTAATGCATGCCATGGAAAATCTCATCACGGCAAGGCTGTTTTCAAACTACTATTCCACGTTAAATCCATTCCTGTTTTTACGGAACTTTTTTGGTCTGATGATCTTCACCGGAATAGGGATCGCGGTTTACCGACGCTTTATCCTGAAGGTACCGCGGTTGATGACAAATATAATGGATCGTTACATCATCGCGATTCTTGCAGTTATCATCGTGTCGGGGTTTCTCTTGGAAGGGTCCAAAATGAGCTCCTACAGTGAGTTTACACGCATGGTTGAAGATTATTCTTTTATCTATGACGAAGTAGACCGCCTGGCACTGGAAAGTTATTGGGGTTTGGAATACGGCACCGTCTCGCCCAACGTGAAAAGGCCCTTTGAGGAACAGATGGTGACGGAGGGGCATGGCCTTCACGAGGATTATTGCGCGCATTGCCACGCTCCCAATAAATCGGCTTTTGCCGGTTATGCCGTGGCCAGGGGGATGGGACCGATTGCATTGTTTCTGGATCGCATAAATACAACCGCTGTTTTATGGCATATTCACTTTCTTGCCTGTTTTTTCGGTTTGGCCTACCTTCCATTCAGCAAAATGTTTCACATCTTTTCAAGTTCTTTCGGGCTTCTTGCCAATGCGGTGATGAATCCGAAACAATCACATCCGGCCAACATTGCCACCCGGCAGGCCCTGGAGCTCGATGCATGCACGCATTGCGGTACCTGCAGCCTAAGATGTTCGGTTGCTGTTGCATATGAAACAAATGGGAACCTGATGGTGCTTCCTTCTGAAAAATTGACATTTCTCAAGGATTATGCCGCCGGTAAAAACTTTTCACAGGGGGTGATCGATGCCGTTCATGAAGGGTTTTGTCTTTGCACGAACTGCAACCGCTGCACCGCTGTCTGCCCGGTGGGAATCAATCTGAAGGATCTCTGGCTTTCCGCGCGCGAGTCCATATTGGAAAAAGGCGGGCCGGATTTTCTCGTACTTTCCCCGTTTTCTTTTTTCCGTGGGCTGAACCGGCGACTGCTGCCGGCCCGGGGATATGAAAGACCGTTGAATGCCGCCATGGAAACAATGGGGGCAGCTTTTCCCCTGGTTCAAAAGACCGAATCGCTGATTCCGGTAATACCTGCCGATCCGATGTTTAAAGCACAAACCTTGAATTCACCTTGCGGTGCGACTTTCGTCAACTGCTTTGCCTGCGAAAATTGTACTACCGTGTGTCCCGTGGTGCAGGCATATGAGAATCCTCAGGATGCCGTCGGGCTTTTACCGCATCAGATCATGCGGTCGTTGGGACTTGGACAAAAGGATCTCGCTCTTGGCTCACCCATGCTCTGGAATTGCCTGACCTGCTATCAATGCCAGGAGCACTGTCCCCAGGGGGTGAAGGTGACCGACATCCTTTATGAACTTAAAAACATGGCGGTTAGAAGCGTCACTGCCGGTTCTTTGAACCATCCCTCGCGTCTGGATAATTAAAATGAAATATGCTCTTTTTCTGGGATGCAACATCCCCGCACGGGTTCATCAATATGAACTTTCCGCACGTGCCGTTCTAACGGCGCTTAATGTGGAACTCACAGATATTCGGGCATTTGGATGCTGCGGATACCCGATGCGAAATTCGGATTTGGAAACCTACCTGCTCTTTTCCGCGAAATCACTGGCACTGGCGGAAAGGGAAGGCCTTGACGTCTTGACGCTTTGCCAGTGCTGTTTCGGAAGTTTGAAAATGGCGGCCCACCTACTGGCAACCAACGCAGCGCTAAAAGAGGGGGTCAACGAATTCCTCGACAAAAAAAACCTGCACTATGGGGGGACCGGCAAAGTAACGCACCTGCTTTCACTGCTTCACAACGATGTTGGGGAAGCGGTGATCAAAAAATCAATTAAAACGCCCTTTAAAGACCTGAAAATTGCGGCTCATTATGGTTGTCATGCCTTGCGGCCCAGCAATGTCATGCAGTTTGACGATCCAGTGGCGCCAAAGATGCTCGATACTCTGGTCTCGCTAACAGGGGCAAAAAGCGTTGACTGGCCGCAAAAGTTGGAATGCTGCGGTGCTCCCCTTATGGGTGTCAATGATGATCTATCCATGCGCCTGGCCGTCAAAAAACTGGCAGGGGCAAAGGCATCGGGGGCGGATTTTCTCAGTGTGTCGTGTCCCTGGTGCCAGATCCGGTTCGATGATGCGCAGGTGGAAGACGATGGCGTCGTCAAAGCGGGCCTGCCGTCTATTCTCTACACCCAGCTTTTAGGGCTGGGGATGGGAATCCCTGGGGAAAAGCTGGGGCTGTCCCGGAACAATAAAGATTTCAGCGGAATTAATACTCTTATTGCGAACAGGTGAATTAGATGTCACAGAAAGCGGGTTCCATAATGGTTGTCGGCGGTGGGATCGCCGGTATGCAGGCAGCGCTCGATGCCGCTGATTCAGGGTTTTACGTCTATCTGGTGGAGCGAAGCGCTTCAATCGGGGGGATCATGTCCCAGCTCGACAAGACGTTTCCTACCAATGATTGTGCAATGTGAATTATTTCTCCGAAACTGGTCCAGGTCGACCGGCATAGAAATATCGAACTGTTGACCCTGTCCGAAGTTCAGGGGGTAACAGGGAAAGAGGGAGATTTTCATGTTCAGGTGCTCCAGCACCCGCGTTATGTGGACATGGACAAGTGCATTGCGTGCGGCATTTGTGCGGAAAAATGCCCTAAAAAAGTAGGGGATACCTATGATGCGGGGTTGAAAAAGCGCAAGGCGGCTTATGTAAAGTATGCCCAAGCCGTGCCGCTCAAATATGCCATTGACAAGGATAACTGTATTTTTTTCAAAAAAGGGTCCTGCAGGGCCTGTGAAAAGTATTGTCCAACCGGAGCGATACAGTTTGATGACCGTGAAAAAATGCTTACCCTGCAAGTCGGAAGTCTGATCATAGCCAGCGGCTGTGAGGCTTTCGACCCGTTAAAACATGATGTGTATGGGTATCGGCATTCCCCCGATGTGGTGACAAGCCTTGAATTTGAGCGCATCCTGTCTTCTTCCGGTCCGTTCGGGGGGCATCTCGTCCGGCCGTCTGATCAAAAGGAGCCCCGCAAGATCGCCTGGCTGCAGTGCGTCGGCTCACGGGACATACATATTGGTGCCAACGGATACTGCTCTTCCGTTTGCTGTACATATGCCATCAAGGAGGCCATGCTTGCCAAGCAGCACTGCAAGGGCGCTTTGGACACGGCGATTTTTTACATGGATATCCGAACACATGGAAAAGATTTCGAGCGCTATTTCAATCGCGGCAAGGACGCCTCCGGCATCCGGTTCATAAAATCCAGGATTACAAATGTCGTTCCCGATGGTGCCAATGGAAACCTGATCCGGTATGTGGACGCGGCGGGTAAAAGCGTCCAGGAAGCCTTTGATATCGTCGTGCTGTCTGTAGGGCTGGGTGTCAGCGCCGACGCAAGGATTCTGGCCGGGCGCCTGGGGATTACAACCGACCAATACGGATTTGCCTGTACATCTGAACTGGAGCCGGTCAAGACATCGGTACCCGGAATTTATGTTTGCGGCGGGTTTGAAGCCCCTATGGATATCCCCTCTTCGGTGGTTGCGTCGTCTGCAGCCGCCGGAACGGCGGCAGGGAGCCTGGCCGGTGCCAGATGGACAAAGACCAGGACAAAAGAGGTGGTGCAGGAAACCGACATCCGGGGAGAACCTCCCAGGATAGGCGTTTTCATTTGCAGATGCGGGACAAATATCGCGTCAGTAGTGGATGTGCCCCAGGTGGTGGCGTATGCCGGGTCACTCCCTTATGTGATCCATGCCGAAGAGAGTATGTTTTCCTGCAGTCAGGATACACAGGAGATGATGGCAAGGATAATCCGGGAAAAACGGCTTAACCGTGTGGTGGTCTCCGCGTGCACGCCCAAGACCCATGAACAGCTGTTCCAGGAAACGTTGACCAATGCGGGGATCAATAAGTACCTCTTTGAAATGGCCAACATTCGCAATCAATGTTCATGGGTTCATGGGCAAACACTGGAAGCCGCCACTGCAAAAGCAAAAGACCTCACCCGCAAGGCCGTGGCCAAGGTGGCGCTGCTTCAACCGCTGATTGAACCTGAGTTATCTATTAACCCTATGGCGCTCATCATCGGGGGAGGGGTCGCCGGCATGGCTGCGGCAAAAGCGCTTTCAGCCCAAGGGTATGAAAGTTTTCTCGTGGAACAGGCCGACCGTCTTGGCGGCCAGGCCCTTAAACTTCATCAAACCTGGCGAGGTTTAGATGTGCAGGCATATGTGAAACAAATGGCAGGTGACGTACTGTCAGATCCGAATATAGACGTTCGCTTGAATACCCGGATCTGCAAATCAGACGGGTTTGTCGGTAATTTTCAGACCACCATCGGTGGGACTGATCACGAGGAAGTATTGACACATGGTGTGACGATAATCGCATCGGGCGCTGCTGAATTGAAACCCGATCTTTATTTCTGCGGGAAGGACCCACGCGTGATTACCTCTCTTGATCTGGAACAAAGGATGATCTCCAAGGATCGATCCCTGGCGGCGGTCAAGACGGCGCTATTTGTTCAATGTGTTGGGTCGCGCATTCAAGGCCGTCCTTATTGTTCAAAGGTATGCTGCACGCAGTCCATTAAAAATGCCATAGCACTCAAAGCATTGCGTTCAGATATGGATGCCGTCGTTCTTTACCGGGACATGAGAAGTTATGGGCTGCGTGAAGACCTTTATCGGGAAGCCCGGGAAAAAGGTGTGCTTTTTCTCAAATACGACGAATCTGTAGGGCTTGACGTCAGGCAAGCCGGAAAGCAACTGGAAGTTGTATTCAAAGACACGGCGCTGCGTCGTCGAATGGTCGTGCAGCCGGATCTAATGGTCCTGGCCGTGGCCATTGTGGCCCCAATGGAAAATCCGCTGGCCCGGATGTTGAAGGTGACGCGCAATGAGGACGGCTTCTTCATGGAGGCCCATGTCAAGCTTCGTCCAGTGGATTGCAGCACTGACGGGGTTTTTATTTGCGGCCTGGCCCATAGTCCGAAGCCCCTGGATGAATCGATTACCCAGGCTCAGGCAGCGGCAGCGCGCGCAGTGACGCTGCTGGCCAAACAGTCGATTCGTATGAGCGGCACGGTCGCTGAAATCGATCCGGCGATGTGCAGTTCATGCGGAGTATGCGTGTCTGTTTGCCCTTATTCGGCGCCTGCGTTTGAACAGCAGGGCCCTCATATTGGAAAAAGCTCGATCAATGCGGTTTTATGCAAGGGATGCGGACTTTGTGCGGCCTCATGCCGCAGTGGCGCCATTCATTTGAAAGGGTTTGACAACGATCAGATATTTGCAGAAATATTCGCTCTTGGTGAAGAAGCGTTTGCATAATTAAACACAGGCCAATTCGATCAGGGGAGACGCTTGATGGCTGAGTCGAAAAATGGCGGAGATGGAAAAAGCATGAAAGTGCTACTGGTC
>JAABTZ010000568.1 GCA_011389605.1 Desulfobacteraceae bacterium | reverse complement strand
ATGTACATTTTTGCTCCAGGCATTGGCATTGCCAAAAAGACTCACTTACTTATCTGGATCAATTGTGCGGGTGCGGTTTTGAATGTAGCCTTGAATTTTTTACTGATTCCAAAGTTAGGCATTATTGGGGCCGGGCTGGCCACTATGCTCGGGTATCTTGCAGTATTCACATTGTATATGGCAATCAGCCAGCGACTCTATCATGTATCCCATCATTGGCGACCAATTTTATTGTGCGTGACTTTAGCATTCATGATGGCTTGGTGGCTGCCGCAAATGCAACTGGATGACTCCACCCGCTGGTTGATCAATCTGCTGGCAATCGTTATTTTAGCAACCTCCATCTTGGCCATGGGCTTGGTACAACCTGCTGAATTACAACGGGCGATCAACATTATAAAAACAAGACTACGTACCGGCTCATAGGAGCCTCAAAAAACATGTGCGGCATACTCGGCATATCAACCACAAACTCTGCTTCTGACCTGGAACAGCGGCTCACCGCCGCACTCCAGGCCATGAACCACCGTGGCCCTGACGATCAGGGGCTGGTGACCTTTTCCGTGGCTGGCGGCAAGCTTTTTCTTGGACATACACGGCTGTCCATCATTGATCTCTCTCCGGGCGGCCATCAGCCCATGCATAGCCCTGACGGCCGATACACCATTGTTTATAATGGAGAGATATACAACTACCGTGAACTGTGCCATGAATTGCGTGCCTTGGGTCACGTTTTCCGCACCAATTCAGACACCGAGGTGCTGATTGCAGCATGGGCACAGTGGGGCGTGGATGGCCTGCTGCGGCTCACCGGAATGTTCGCCTTTGCAGTATTTGATAGAGTTGCCCGGTCACTGACTCTGGCCCGTGATGCCTTTGGTATCAAACCATTATTCTATGCCTCCACGCCGAACGGCCTTTTTTTCTCCTCGGAGATTCCAGCTCTACTCAAGATGCTGCCTGACCCCCCGGAACTTAATTTGCAGCGGGCTTATGATTATCTTGTCTTCGGCTCATATGATAACGGTAGTGATTCTTTCTACAATGGAATTCAACACCTGTTGCCGGGACACTGGCTTACTTTAGATCTGCGCAGCCAGCGCCTGGAATCACCCGTGCGCTGGTGGTGGCCTTCGATTGAGGAGCGGACCGACCTAAGTTTTGAACAGGCCGCCGAACAGTTGAGGGAGATGTTTTTGCAGAATGTCCGCCTCCATCTTCGAAGCGATGTTCCCTTGGGTGCGGCCCTGTCCGGCGGCATTGATTCTTCCGCAGTGGTTTGCACCATGCGTCATCTGGAACCGGACATGCCCATTCATACTTTCAGTTTCGTGGCTCGCGGGACTGCTGTGGATGAAGAGGCATGGGTCGATCTGATCAATGAATATGTGGGTGCAGTTCCGCACAAGGTGGTGGTGGATCCGCAAGAGCTTGGCCTTGATCTGGATGACATGATTACGGTTCAAGGTGAACCGTTTGGCAGCACAAGCATTTATGCCCAGTATCGTGTCTTTCGCCTGGCTAGAGAATCAGGAGTGTCCGTGACCCTGGACGGGCAGGGGGCGGATGAGCTGCTGGCTGGTTATCATGGATACCCTCGGGCTTATCTGCAGAGCCTGATAGACAAGCACTATTATATGGGGATCCCGATTTTTTTGCACAACTGGTCTTCTTGGCCAGGACGCAGCCTTAAGCAGGCCCTGTTTATTTTGGGCAGTGTGCTGACGCCAGTAAAGGCCCGCAAACTGGCATACCGGTTTATTGGAAAAAACCCTGAACCTGCATGGATAGATAGAGATTGGCTGCACGAGCAAGACGTGGCCATGATACCTCCGCAATTTTTGCCAAAATCAGATGAAGGTCAAGGTCGCCGTCTGATGGAAACGTTGCGAGCCTCACTGTGTGGGAACGGTTTGGCAACATTGCTCCGCCATGGTGACCGTAATTCCATGCGCTGGTCCATTGAAAGCAGGGTTCCTTTTCTGACAAAGGATATGGCTGAGTTTGTACTTAGCCTTCCAGAAAATTATTTGCTTTCCAACAAAGGAGAGACAAAACATGTTTTCAGGGCGGCCATGCGGGGAATTGTTCCTGACATGATTTTGGATCGAAAGGACAAGGTAGGATTTCACACTCCTGAACAGCAGTGGCTGAAAATGTTAAAACCCCAAGTTGAGCACTGGCTTGAGCAAGTTGACAGGTTTCCTTTTTTAAATCCTCAAAAAAGCAGGCTTGCTGTGATAAGCATGATCAAAGGGGAGAGCGCATTTTCCTGGCAGGCATGGCGACTAATCAATTATTGTCGCTGGTCAGCAGGAAAA
>JAABTZ010000567.1 GCA_011389605.1 Desulfobacteraceae bacterium | reverse complement strand
TGGTCGGAACGGCATGCAGCCCATGCAGCAGGTCTTGGCACATTCGGGTTGTGTGACGGTCTGATTACCGAAAAAGGCAAAGCCATGCGGACAGGATCTGTTGTGGCAAAACTTTCCATCGATCCCACACCCCGCCCCTATGCAGACCATCACGCCTATTGTCTCTTCTACACAGACGGCACCTGCGGCAAATGCATTGACCGGTGTCCTGCCCGGGCCATCACAGCGGCAGGGCATGATAAGGAAAAATGCCGGCAGCACCTGGCCTTATCCCGGAAACATGTCCAGGAAGCCTATGGATTCGAGGGATATGGATGCGGCCTGTGCCAGGTCAAGGTCCCCTGTGAATCTATGATCCCAGTGAAAAAGGCACGGGTTGCCCTGAAAAAAGGAGAACTGCCGTTGCCGCCCCCTCCCATCGCATGACAGTGGATGGTTGGTTGTAACCACATCCTTCGCCACAAACTGGTTGCTATGCACCTGTATTTTGCAGAATGGCTGGTATGCCTTGAGTCAATTGAATTTAAACTGCTTGGTTAACGTCCAATTGCTGGTTATATAACCCGTTCTTCTTTTAACAACCGAATTGATTTCAGGATTTCCTCTTTTTCAACTAGTTGATTTGTGATGTATTTGTGCAAGACTGTTGTAATCAGTGTTTGATAAGGCAATCCTTCTTGTTCAGCCTTTTCTGCCGCATTTATAAGCACACTGCAAATAGAATCAAGTTCGGTGGTATCTTTGATCACGGAACGTATGGCTTGTTTGATATTGTCCATTTTCAAAGGATACCAGGGGACCGATAAATTTGACAATATTCGAATTTGCTTGGGCGAGCTGATGAATAAATTTTTCTTTTTTACAGGTATTGTGCTGATTTTTTTTGTCTCCGATGCTTTCTGCGGGTATCCGGTCAAACCGCTGGTGCTTCACAAGGCGCTTTTTGTTGATGGCCCTGAAAACAATCAGCCGTCCGGGCTAACCCTCTGGCAAGGAATCCTTTACACTGTTTCAGACAAACACGACAGCACGGTTTTTTCGATCCGGCTGACGTCTGACACAGCAGTAATGGAACCCTGTTTGATTTTCAATGCACCCAGCATCGCTGAAATCTCCTACACACAGAATTATGATTTCGAAGGTATTGCCACGGACAGTCTCGGAAATTTCTATCTTGTCAGTGAATCATTTTTCCGCATACTCCGGGTATCCACGGATGGAAAGAGCGCTTCCTGGATTACGGACAGCCTGAAACCCCAGGGAAATGCCGCGGACCTTTTCAAAACTAACAACGCCTATTTTGAAGGTATCGCTCTGACGGGACAGAACGCGTTCATTCTCTGCGCCGAACGCCAGCCCCGGGGATTTGTCAGTGTTGATATGTCTTTGAACCCGCCTGAAGTGGCTGCCAGGCAGGCCCGGGAAACACTGCTTGAGTTTCCGCCCGGGCGCAGCCCTGATTTTTCAGGACTCTTTTATGAGGAAAACAGTCTTTATGTGCTTGAAAGAAATGCCTATGCGGTCACGCGGATGACAGTGAAAAACAATAGGTATGAGCCCCTGGAATCATGGTCCTACAGGCATGTGGTCACAGAAAAAGCATACAGGTATGCGGATATGAAATACGGCAAGGCCGAAGGACTCTGCATGGATGGTAATCATGTCTATGTGATCCTTGATAACAATAATATCCCAACAGAAACCTATCCGGATGACAGGCGGCCGCTGCTTTTGATACTCGAAAGGCCGCAAAACGAATGACAGGTCGAGGCAATGTGGACTTTAAAGCGCTTTTCAACATAAAATTATAAATTTTCCTCGGCTCATGGCAAAAACATGAATATCCTGATAACTATGACCATCAGCCATACATCCAGGGAGTTCTGGGACTTCTGCAAGAAATAATTTATCACTCTCACTTCAATAGATGATTATCTCATATTTATTCATCGTCTACTCCCAAATTTAACAGTAATGGTATATGTAATTTTTGCAGCCAACAAAAGTGCTGGTAGAATTTTGATATACGCAATGCCGGCAAACTGAACCCATCGGCTGGGAGCATCTTTCGGGAGACCCATGCCGGTGTTCTGTGCCAGGACCGTCAGATGACAATCTCGGGCCGGGCACAGGACACCGGCAGGGGCGGCACATAGACACAAAATGCTATGCGTTGCTGCTATTCTGCCGCATGGCGCCTGTCACAGGCATCCCGATAAAAAAAAGCTGACATCCAGACAGCAGAACCGAAATTTTTTTCTCAGCTATTCGAAGTTCTCAAATTCGAGTCCTTCACATATTTATTTACACCCTTAGGTTCCAT
>JAABTZ010000566.1 GCA_011389605.1 Desulfobacteraceae bacterium | reverse complement strand
TAATATGAATCTTTTTTCCCCGATTAAATAAGAGTGCTGTTTTGATAAATTCAGGCATTGATCTAAGATTCTATTTTATCACAGATGACGCGTGCGGCAAGCTTTCCCCTTTTGATCAGGTCAAAATAGCCCTGCAGGCAGGGGCCACGGTTGTACAATACCGAAACAAGCGGTTTTTGCCTTCTGATCTGGAAGAAGCAGTTGCCATAGCTGATTTGTGCGCTCTTCACGGAGTTGCTCTTATTGTAAACGACGATATTACCCTGGCCCTGGCCCTGGGTGCCGCCGGGGTTCACCTTGGGCAGGAGGATGCCGATCCTGATCTGGCAAGGCGAATTCTTGGAGAAGACAAGCTGATAGGCATTTCCGTGTCCACACCGGCGGAACTGGCCCGGACAAATCTGGGACCATGCGATTACCTGGGAACAGGCCCGGTTTTCGCCACAGGAACCAAGGCCGATGCAAAGGCTGTTATCGGCACACAGGGGCTGGCTGAAATTGTAGACCTGTCTTTTCTACCGGTGGTGGCCATCGGAGGAATCAACCCCGAAAATGTCCCTGCATGCTTTAACAGCGGAGCATCAGGGGCTGCAGTGATCAGTGCCGTTACAAGGGCTGCCGAGCCGAAAGCCGCGGCCCGGCGTTTTGCAGAAGCCTGCGGCACAAGGCCAAGGGCGATACAGGTTTCATGGCAGGACGAATTCGGGCTGATAGGCCGGATAATGGATGCCTGCCCACCGGAAAAGGACGTGCACGCCCCGCTTCTGGTGGGAGTCGGCGATGATGCGGCTTTGCTGGAAAATATATCCCGGCCCGTTGTCAGCACGGATGCCCAGCATGAAAATATTCATTTTCGCCGCTGCTGGCAGAGCTTTTCCGAGATCGGCTACAAGGCCACGGAAACTGCTTTCAGTGATCTGGCAGCTTGCTATGCCAGGCCCCTTGCCCTGTTTGTGAATCTGTCCCTGCCAAAAAGCGTTTCAGAGAAGGATGTACTTGAAATTTATGAAGGCATAGGCCTTTCTCTTTCTTTTCGTAAAGCCGTGCTTGGGGGAGGAAACGTGGCTTCTGCGCAAAACCTTGCGCTTGATCTTTTTGTAATAGGGCAGGGAAGGGCCGATTTGTTTCCACTGCGATCGGCCGCAAAGCCAGGTTACGGCATTTATGTCACCGGCCCCCTGGGGCTGGCCCGGGCCGGCCTGAATTGTCTTGCAAAGGGGGATGTGCAGTTTCCCGGGCTCACGGACGCTTTTAAAAAGCCCAGGGCCAGGTTTGATGCCGCCCTGGTTCTGGCGGATCTTCAGGTGGACTGCGTAATGGATATAAGCGACGGGCTGGCAGGGGATGTGGTGCACATGGCACGTGCCTCCGGAGTGACTGCGCAAATTGATCTTTCAAATGTGGAAATCAACCCTGTTCTTGATCAATTCTGCAGGAAATACAAGTTATCGCCTGTGGAAATGATGGCTGCCGGGGGAGAGGATTATGAACTGCTTTTTGCCTGCCCGCCGGAAGTTTTTGCCGGGCTGCGGGAAAAGCTGCCGGGTGCTTTTTGCGTGGGCACCTGCCTGCCTCATACCGGAGCGCCGGTCATGGGTCTTGCAAAAGAGGTCAGTGGATTTGGCCATACTCCAAGGAAATCCACGCGGAGGTAATTTTATGAAATATTCCGAGGCGTCCCTGGGCCGGGTTTTTGTGATCCGGCTTGAAGACGGCGATATTGTCCATGAATGCATTCAAAGGTTTGCCGCGGAAAAAGAAATACAGGCCGCGGCATTGATCCTGCTGGGCGGGGCTGATAAAGACAGCCGGCTTGTTGTGGGCCCTGAAGACGGGCGGGCAGAAAAGATAAACCCTATGATCCATGTGCTTCAAGCCGTCCATGAGGCCGCGGGAACAGGAACCATATTTCCGGACCAACAAGGCGCGCCGCTGCTGCACCTGCATGTGGCCTGCGGACGCAAGGATTCAACGGTTACCGGATGCGTGCGCGCCGGGGTAAAAGTCTGGCAGGTCATGGAGGCTGTACTCATTGAAATCACCGGCAGTGAGGCCCGCCGGATGCCTGATGAGGCAACGGGATTTGAACTGCTTTGCCCCTGATATGATACATTTGCAAATGTCATAAAAAAAAGGAGGAATCCATGATTCCGGTTATCCTGGCAGGAGGTTCCGGCACCCGTTTATGGCCCATGTCCAGGGAGCTTTATCCCAAACAGCTCCTTGCTTTGACCGGAGCTCATACGATGCTTCAGCAGACATTGATGCGTCTTTCCGGCCTTCCGGGCCTGGCGGCTCCCATGGTTATATGCAATAAAGCCCATC
>JAABTZ010000565.1 GCA_011389605.1 Desulfobacteraceae bacterium | reverse complement strand
CGCCCTGTTTCCGGTGCCGATTGTCAACGGGCGCCTGGGGCTGGAATACAACTGGGGCTCCAAGTACTGGTTTAACTTCACTGGCGCTGAAGATTCCCTGATCGGCAGCAAACTGGCCGCCCGGGGCGAGGTCTACGAGGCCTATTACATTCAGCCGATTCTCGGCAACAACTTCTTTGTCAAGCTCGGCGGGCAATTCTATGACTACAAGTACACCGGCAGCGGCAATCCTTTGGGAAAACCGGTCAAAATTGCAGACACCACAGCACTTGACACCGTCAACCCGGTGATCGACAAGGTCTGGAATTACTACCTGTCCGCAAACGTACAATTTTAAAGAAGTTTGAATTGAATACAAGGGAGATAACAATGTTTCGAAAACTATTATGCTTATTGCTCACTGCAGGATTTGTTTTTGCTCTGGCGGGCACAGCTGCGGCATTTGAACAGGGCAATGAAAGAAAGGGCAAGTACCTGTTCCGGAAAAACTGCCGGTCCTGCCACACAGAAGGCGCATCCGCCGAACCGTTAAACCCGGTCTCAAAGACCCAGGCCCAATGGGAACGCGCCTTTCAAAGATATGAACGCTTCGAGTGCGCGGATCAGTGGGAGGGCCTTTCAGAATCAGATATGAACGACATGCTGACTTATCTGTACAACCATGCCTTTGACTCACCGTCTCCGGCAACCTGCGAATAAAAAATCGGGCCATGCAAGGTCCTGACGGCACCAACCCAATCAACCCCGAGGGAGGTTGTTTTGCAAACAAGGACGAGATTTCTTTTCATACTGGCAATAACCGCATGCCTTGCTTTTTTACCGGCCCTGGCCGCGGCCCAGGACACGCCTCCTGCCCCGGGCCGGGCCATGGCACGGCAGGCCGGTGTCATATCCGGGGATTGGACAACAGCCGATCATTCCAAAATGGAAGCGCTGAAAAAAACATTTGAATCCGGACAGCAGGTCACCGAAACCTGCCTGTCCTGCCATTCCCTGGCAGATGATCAGCTGTTTCACACGATCCACTGGAAATGGCTTTCACCATACGAGGACGGCGACCTGGTGGGCAAGGCGGGTTATTCCATCAACAACTTCTGCATTTCCACCAACAAAATGAACGACAAGAAATGCAGCAGCTGCCATATTGGCTGGAACGGCAAGGAAGATGGCATCAACTGTTTGGTGTGCCACGGCGGAGAAGACATGGACTGGAAGGCCCAGTTCAAGGATTACAAGTTTTTCAAGGAAATGGGGGATACTGAACTGGTGGCGGAAATCCAGGATGATATTTCAGCGGCCGTCACCCGGATCATCCGGCCAGACCGACAGAACTGCGGCTCCTGCCATTTTAACGGCGGCGGCGGTGAAGGGGTCAAGCACGGGGATCTGGATGCCTCCCTGATCAAGCCCAAGCGGAGCCTGGACGTGCATATGGGAATCGACGGCGAGAATTTCTCCTGCACCCGCTGTCATACCACCAGCAAACACCAGGTGGCCGGCCGGGTCTATTCCACCCCTGCGGTCTCGGAGCGCAAAAGCCTGGTGGAAGATGACCTGGCCCCGAAAATCTCCTGTGAATCCTGTCACACGGCCATGCCGCACAAGCAGGGCAAGCTCAACGACCACACCGACATGGTGGCCTGCCAGAGCTGCCATATTCCTGAATTTGCCCGGGCCCATGCCACGGAAATGACATGGGACTGGTCCAAGGCCGGTCGGCTCAAAGACGGCAAGCCCTTTATCGAAAAAGGGGAATTCGGCCGGCCGGTATACAAATCCATCAAGGGCGAGTTCGGCTGGGAGAAAAACGTGGTGCCGCAATATTTCTGGTACAATGGCTCGGTTGCCGCATTGACCGCAAAGGATGTCATCGATCCCTCCGGGGTCGTGCGGGTAAGCCACCCCGTAGGGGAGCGTGGAGAGGACCAGTCCCGGATTTTTCCGTTCAAGGTCCACTGGGCCATGCAGCCCTATGACAAGGTTCACAACACACTGATCACCCCCCTTCTTTCGCCGGAAAACAACGGGTACTGGAAAACTTTTGACTGGCAGGACGCCAACACCCGGGGCATGGCCCTGATGGATCTGCCTTATTCCGGGGAGATGGGATTTGTGGAAACCACCTACGTGTTTCCAACAACCCACATGGTGGCACCAAAGGACAACACGCTTTCCTGCCGCGCCTGTCATCGCTCTGAAAACGGGCGCCTGTCCAATCTGGCGGGATTCTACATGCCCGGAAGGGACCGTTTTGCCTTAATGGACTATGCGGCATGGATTCTGGCCATTGCCGCACTGGCGGCCGTAGGCCTTCACGCCATCGGCCGC
>JAABTZ010000564.1 GCA_011389605.1 Desulfobacteraceae bacterium | reverse complement strand
AAAGCAGAAACGCATAATTGCATGGACGTCCCCCTCTTTTGTTTGATTGACAGAGGGACAATGCCTATATTACCGTTTTGTATGCGTAGGCTGGTATAAAAGCTGGACGCGCTTTTTTCGTAAATCACAAACAAGGAGATTGAAATGGCCCAGCATCCGGACGTTATGATCTATACACTGAGCACTTGCGGTCATTGCAAAATGGTAAAGCGGCTGCTCGATGAATGCAATGTCGAATATGATTACATCGATGTCGACCTGTTAAGCAGTGAAGAGCGTCAGCCTGTTCTTGAAGATGTCAAGCAGATTAACCCCAAGTGTTCTTTCCCGACCATAAAAATCGGTGACGAGGTGATCGTCGGTCACCATGAAGACAAGATCAAGGAGGCGCTGGGAGTCGAATGAAAGTAGAAGAACTCTATGAAAAATTGAAAAAAATTCAGGAGCCGAAGGGCTATTATTTTAACCGGGACAAGGATCTGGTGTTCGATCTGTTAAACGGCTTGCTTGTCAAAAAAGAACGGGACGGGTACATGGCATGCCCCTGCCGTCTGTCGTCCGGAGACTATGAATCGGACAAGGACATTATTTGCCCGTGCGTCTACCGGGAACCGGATGTTAAGGAATACGGGAGTTGCTATTGCAATCTCTATGTGTCCAGGGAATGGAATGAAGGCAGCATTCCTCACGTGGTCGTGCCCGAACGCCGGCCGCCCGAGTTCAACAAGTAGCCTGAAACGCGGAAGGGAATGCGATCAAAAATGAACGATATGAAGCCTGAAGCCCATACCGCGAACATCGGTGATGCCGCCATCCGGTATCTGGCCTGGGGAAATGAGGGGCCGCCCCTGCTCTTGATGCACGCAACGGGTTTTCTGCCGTGGTTGTGGCATCCCATTGCCCGGGAACTTTCAAAAGACTACCGGGTGATTGCACCGTATTTCTGTTCTCACCGGCAGGCAGATCCTGAAGAGGGCGGTTTGAGCTGGCGGCAGCTTGCCGGCGACATCGCCGCTTTCTGCCGGGGCCTTGACATTGAAAAGCCGTTTGTGGTCGGCCATTCAATGGGTGGCGCCGTGCTGACGATTGCAGGCGGCGCATTCGGCCTTGCGTATTCCGGAATGGTCCTGATCGAGCCGATTTTTTTACCCGGGGAATTTTACGGTTTCACCATTGGCGTCCAGGACCATCCCCTGGCCAGAAAGTCCATCAAAAGAAGGAATTTCTGGGAAAACGGGCAGGACGTGCAGAATTACCTGTCAGCCAAGGCTTTTTTTAACTCCTGGGATGCGGAAATGCTCAAGCTGTATAAGGAGCACGCCATTGTTCCGGGCGAGAGCGGCGGCTTTGAGCTTGCCTGCCATCCCCGGGATGAGGCATCCCTTTTCATGGGCTCCATGGCAATGAATCCATGGCCGCTGATGCCGCAGGTCGAGTGCCCCGTCCTTATTCTGGAAGGCGAATTATCCGAAAACAGGGGGGTCATTGATCTGAAAAAAGCGGCTGAAACGTTTCCGGATGCTATGTATATGCTTGTGGAGGGCGCCGGACACCTGATTCCCATGGAAATGCCGGCTGAAGTGCTGGCTATTGTCCGGAATTTTTTTATTCAAGGTGATCTGAATCTGCCGCGGGCAGAACAAGCGGGTCGTTTTTTTTGAGATTTTTTTAATATCGCGATAGGAGGAAAAATTGGCACATACGGCAAACTGGGTTTACATGACCGCCAAAGACCGGGAAGAGGCGGTGATGATCGGTGAAAAACTGGTCGAGGCAAGGCTTGCAGCATGTATCAACATCCTGGGCGATATCGGGTCAATTTTTATGTGGGAAGGGGCGGTTCAGCAGGAGACCGAGGTCGCATTTATCGCCAAGACAACGGCCGGGAGGGTCCCGGAACTCGTCGAAAAAGTGAAGTCCCTGCACAGTTATGATGAACCCTGCATCGTCAGCCTGCCGATTTCAAACGGCAGCACCGATTTCATCAATTGGATTTCCGATAGTGTCGGACGGTAAAACCGGTATACGCATATCAGGCAAAATAATCGGGTGGCCATTGCTGAGGTCTGTCCGGTAAAAAGATCCGAAAAAAATATTTTAACGGATAATCTGAACTTTCCAACAGGAAATCAGTCCCATAGACATCCCTCAATGACATAACTTGTCATTTGGAATCGACGCGTGTGGCATTCTCCCCTGGCAGTGACCATAATTATAATCAGGTACGCGCCTGCATCGGAAAACGGATATCGTGCAGCCGAATCGTCGATTCGTGCGGTATGACAGGGGAAGGACCGCCTGATCCCGATGATGTCGCCGCTACACGTTT
>JAABTZ010000563.1 GCA_011389605.1 Desulfobacteraceae bacterium | reverse complement strand
CCTTATGAAGTGGTCAACGATCCTGAAATTGATATTGTCCTGGAAATGATAGGGGGCATGGAGCTTCCCCGGGAACTTATCCTGCGTGCCATTGAAAACAAAAAACAAGTTGTCACGGCCAACAAGGCCCTGCTGGCCTCCCATGGAAACGAGCTTTTCCGGCTGGCTGAAGAAAACGGAGTAACACTTGCCTATGAAGCCAGCGTGGGCGGGTGCATGCCCATTATAAAAACCATAAGGGAATCCCTTGTGGGAAACCGCATCCAGCTGGTTGCCGGTATTTTAAACGGCACATGCAATTATATACTTACCCGCATCACCCGAGAAGGCCTGTCTTTTGAGCAGGCCCTGGAAAAAGCCACGACTGAAGGCTATGCAGAGGCAAATCCATCCCTGGATGTTGACGGATTTGACACCGCCCACAAGCTGACCATCCTGTCGGCCATAGCATTTGGCATGGAACTCAACTACGATGATGTCTATATCGAAGGCATTTCAAACATCACGCCCATGGACATCGAGTTTGCATCCCAGTGCGGATACAGCATAAAACTTCTGGCCATAACCAAGTTTGACGGCACTAGTGTCGAGGCCCGAGTACACCCCACTATGATTCCGTTTGAAGACCTGCTCTCAAATGTAAGCGGCACAATGAATGCGGTGACGGTTTCCGGCGATGCCGTTGGAGACATAATTCTCTACGGCCACGGTGCGGGCATGATGCCCACAGCAAGTGCTGCAGTGGGTGATGTGGTCGATATCGCCCGCAGCATGCTGGCCGGCGGGGGCATGAGGGTGCCAATGCTTTCTTTCCAAATGGACAAGGTCAAAAAAATTCCGATCAAGCCCATGGAGGAGATCTTTACTCACTATTATTTCCGGTTTTCCGCAACGGACAAGCCCGGAGTCCTGGCAAAAATTGCCGGCATCCTGGGCGAGCACGACATTTCCATCAAATCCGTGCATCAAACAGAGCGCAAGCTAAACGGCGCAGTTCCCCTCTACATCCTGACCCACCTGGCCAAGGAGGCCCAGGTGAAAAAGGCTCTTGAAAAAATCGCCGACCTGGACGTAATCCCGGAAAAGCCCGTGCTGATCCGCATTGAAGCCCCGGAGGAAGAAAAAGCGGAAACTCAATCGTAAGGAAAAAAAGACCCATGCAGCATATACTCTGTTCTGACCTGGAAGGGGTTTTTGTACCCGAAATCTGGATAAATGTGGCGGAAAAAACCGGTGTTGAAGAGCTGAGGCTCACGACCCGGGACATTTCAGACTATAACCTGTTAATGGACAAGCGCCTTTCCGTGCTTGACGCAAATGGTCTTACCCTGGCAGACATTCAGGCCGTTATCAAAAAGATTGATCCCCTGCCCGGAGCCCTTGAATTTCTGGATGCCATCCGGGCCGAACGCCAGATTATAATTGTGTCCGACACTTTTCTTGAATTTGCCGGCCCGCTTATGGAAAAACTCGGGCGCCCCACCCTTTTTTGCAACTGTCTGAAGGTAGACGGCAGCGGCCGGATAATCGGATATGAGCTGCGCCAGGCCGACGGCAAGAAAAAAACCACCCTTGCCCTTCAAAACCTTAACTACCGGGTCATTGCATTCGGAGACTCCTACAACGACATCAGTATGCTGCAGACAGCAGACAGCGCCTTTTTGTTCCGGCCGCCTGAAAACGTGGTTCAGGAATTTCCTCAAATCCCGGTGGCCTATGAATATGATAAGCTAATGGGCCTGATCAAAGGCGCGGTTTCTTCCTGACGGAAAGGAAGTCTCCGGCAGTCCGCTGGGGAATTGTCTTATGCTTTATTTTCAGAAAAACAACCAGGGAATCACTTTCAAGGTCCACATCCAGCCCAGGGCCTCGGGCAACCGGATTGCCGGATCATGGCATGATTCAATTAAAATAAGGCTTACTGCCCCGCCCGTGGACGGTGAGGCCAACAAGGCATGCATTCAGTTTTTGTCCAGGCAGTTAAAAGTGCCCAAATCAGATATAGAGATTGTCTCCGGGCTATCAAGCCGCACAAAGAAAATCCTGGTTAACCTGCCGGATGCTCAAACCCGGACCCGGCAGGCGGGTAAAATCCAGAAACTAATCCAGGCCATGGCTGGCGAAAAAACTGCTTAAAAAAGATGCTTGACAATTTCTATTCAGTCATCTATAAGTATTAAATTAAACATTGCGGGGTGGAGCAGTCTGGTAGCTCGTCGGGCTCATAACCCGAAGGTCGGAGGTTCGAATCCTCCCCCCGCTACCAACTTCCTTTTATTACAGTCATTTACAAACTCACTTTTTTCATTTTTTCCGATACGCGCTAAGTG
>JAABTZ010000562.1 GCA_011389605.1 Desulfobacteraceae bacterium | reverse complement strand
CGATAAAGGCCACGGCATCCCGGCCTATATCGCTCAGGTCCCCGGCCCTGTCCTGCCAGAGCAGGTAATGGTACGCCACCCGCTCATAGATGCCCATTATGCTTACAGCAATGACTTCCGCTGAGAACCGGCCCTTGAATGCCGAGCCCTGGTTGCGGCTCACGGTGTTTAAAGCGGTTAAAACATCATTGGTGCATTTATCAAAAAGCGCCTTGCGGTGCTGTTCCACAAGATCGCTTTTGCCCACAGACTCCCGAAACAGGATTGCGGCCTGCTCAGGATAATTTTTGCAGAAATCCCCAAAAAACGCATAACCAGCCCGCTTAAAACCTTCCAGGGTTGCCCCGTGAGCTTTAAATTCCCGTCCCAGAATGGAGCGAAGGAGATAACCGATTTCGTCCATCATCTGAATCAGCAGGTCCTCTTTGTTTTTAAAGTAAAAGTAGACTGCACCCACCGAGACTTCAGCTGCATCTGCGATCTGCTCCATGCCGGCTTTGTGGAAACCCTCTTTGGCAAACAGAGTTTCTGCTGCCCGCAAAATGGTCTCAAAACGCTTTTCCCGCTCCCGCTGACGGCGGAGAGCTGATTTGGATAGATTTTTTGGGTTGTCCCCGGTCTTTTCTGCCGGCATTTCAATCCTTTCTATTCCCGGTAACCAAGCTCGGCATCCCCGATTTTCACACGCGATATTTCCGTGGACGTGCCGGTTACCTGGCCGTACTTGGCACACCTGTAAGCAGTCTGGGCCCGGTTTCCGGCCACGTATCCTGCCGCACCCAAGACTTGCATCGCCTGGCTGCAGATCTGCTCGGCAGACTCCGTGCAAAATACTTTGGCGCACCACATGAGTTCCTCGGCTTCCTTCGGGCTTGCATCCAGGGTCCAGGCTGTGCGGTATGCAAGTAATTGGGAGGTCTGGAGTAAAGTGAGCATTTCAGCAAGCTTAAAGCCGACCTCCTGGTAGGCTATTATGGGCTTTGCACCGCTTTTATGTGATTTGGCATAATTGCGGGCAGCATCAAAGGCAGCTGAGGAAATCCCAAGACTTGCACCCAGCAGGATCTGGTTTTCCCACATCTTGAGCACAGCCGGCATGTTTTGTCCTGCATCAGGAAAAACAACCTGGTTTTCAGAAATCTCACAGCCATCCAGACGAATGACGGCAATCGGGGTGCCTTCATATCCCATGGTATCAAGAGGGGCTTCTACAATCATGCCAGGTGTATTTTTTTCAATAATAAACAAAGCCATGTTGCCGTCACAATCGCCGGCCACTGCAATCCAGTCGGCTGCCGGGCCGTTGATCACATATTGTTTTTCACCGTTGACTACAAAGGATTGACCTTCTTTTTCTCCTTTGGTGGTCAGCGGTTGATTATCAACAGAAACATTGGTCTCGCAAAGGGCCAGGGCACCGATTAACTCGCCGGCCAGAAGGGGGTCGAGCCACCTGGTCTTCTGCTCGGAGCCTGCCCACTGGCAGATTGCCCGGCCAAACAGGCGGGTGGAAGCTTCAATACACAGGTATGCCGACGGTGAAACAGCAGCCAGCACCTCCATAGCCCCCATAAGTGTTAAATGGCCGTTTAGGCCATCCACGTGCTCAAGCCCAAGCCTCAGATAGGAGGTACGGGCCAGGACGTCGGTGATACCGTGCAATTCTTCTGAATCCATGGGAGTCTTTCTGCAATCGAGCTTTCCGTAAGCAGCTGTATCCTTTACGGCAGCTGCAATATCGGCAAAAAAAGCCGTTTCCTGCGGGGTAAAATCATAATTCATTGGCCTCTCCTCGGGCAGAGTTACACGCACCAGCATGGTGCATGGCTAAATGAGCCTGGAAATAATCATTTTCTGAATATCTGAAGTACCTCCGCCAATGGGCGCCAGGCGGCTGTCCCTGAAAATTCGTTCCATATTGAATTCATGACAGTAGCCATAGCCGCCAAACAGCACCATGGCGTCATTGGCCGGCCCCATGGACCAGTCGCCAACAAACAGCTTGGCAACAGCTGCTTCAAGATGATTCAGTGGACGGCCCTGGTCCTTGCACCATGCGATTTTGTAGGCAAGACTGCGGGATGCCTCGTAGAAAATGCGGATATTTGCCAGCTTGTGCTTGGTTGCCTGGAATTTTCCAATGGGCCGGCCGAACTGTTCGCGTTTTTTTGCATAATCGGCACAAGCATTAAGCATGTACCTGGCGGCTCCGACAAAAGGGGTAAGAAGTGCGCTCCGATCCCATTCAACGGTTTGAAGCGACATGTTAAACCCCTCACCCTCACTTCCCAGAAGGTTTTCAGCCGGGATTTCGCAATTGTTGAAAAACAG
>JAABTZ010000561.1 GCA_011389605.1 Desulfobacteraceae bacterium | reverse complement strand
GCCATGAAAATGGTAAACATTCCCTGGGGATTCTACAATCGCACCTACCGGCTTAAAATACCCCCGGGCACCCGTGACGGTAATGTGCTGCGGTTAAAAGGACTCGGCAAAGATGATGTTTACGGACAAAAAGGGGATCTTTACCTGACAGTAAATATCGAACAGCCATGGTAATTTGCGGCACAGCCTCCATGGTGTCTTGACAGGCTGCTGCCAAACTGATAGATAAGCTCATTTTTCTGCATTGCAAACCGGTTTATCCAATTGGAATTATATGAAAAATATTCGTAACTTCAGTATTATAGCCCATATTGACCACGGCAAGTCAACGCTTTCCGACCGCCTGATTCAATCCACGGATCTTGTTTCGGACAGGGATTTCAAGGACCAGATGCTCGATACCATGGACCTTGAACGTGAACGGGGCATAACCATCAAAAGCCAGACCATTTGCCTGCCCTACACTGCAAAAGATGGCAAGCTGTATTATCTAAACCTTATAGACACCCCCGGGCATGTGGATTTCTCCTATGAGGTCTCCAGGGCTCTGGCATCGTGCGAAGGCGCGCTGCTGCTTGTAGATGCCAGCCAGGGGGTGCAGGCCCAGACCATTGCCAACCTGTATCTGGCCCTGGAGCATGATCTTGAAATTATTCCGGTGATTAACAAAATTGATCTTCCGTCGGCAGACATTGAAAAAGTCAAGCTCCAGATTGCAGACGAGCTCGGGCTTGATCCTGAAATGGCGATTCTGACCTCGGCCAAGGACTGGATAGGCATAGAAGACATTCTGGAAGCCGTTGTCACCAAGCTGCCCCCGCCGAAAGGCGATCCTGATGCACCGGTCAAGGCGCTGATTTTTGACTCCCATTATGACCCGTTTCGGGGAACTGTTGTTCACTTTCGCATGATAGACGGTATCATGCGGCCCGGGGACCGGATTTTTTTCATGTCCAACAAGGCTGAATACGCTGTGGAGGAACTGGGCATTTTTCAGGTAAAACGGGTTCCCCAGCGCGAAATCACAGCCGGAAGAGTCGGCTATATGATCGCGGGTATAAAAACTGTCAGCGACACGCGCACCGGCGATACAATCACTGTCAGAAAACGGCCCTGCCAGAAAGCCATGCCCGGTTTCAAGGAGCCCAAGCCGGTTGTCTTTTCCTCCATTTATCCGGTGGATACAGATGATTATCCTGATCTTGCCGTTGCCATGGACAAACTCAAGCTAAACGACGCTTCCCTTGTTTATGAAAAAGACACTTCCGCAGCCCTTGGTTTTGGATTCAGGTGCGGATTTCTCGGACTTTTGCACCTGGAAATTGTCCAGGCACGCCTTGAGCGGGAATATGACCTGTCATTAATTATCACCGCCCCTTCGGTGCAATATGAGATAGGTTTAAATGACGGAACCACTCTAAAGATTGAAAATCCTGCCCATTACCCGGATCCGGTAAACATTGCCTATGTCAGGGAACCTTATATCAAGGCCCAGATTTTCATACCTGACACCTACATGGGCCAGATAATGCAGCTGTGCCTGGAACGGCGGGGGATAAACACCAACTACCAGTATTTCGGCAGCAACAGGATGGAAATGGTTTTTGAAATGCCCCTTGCCGAAGTGGTCTACGATTTTTATGATCGTTTAAAAACCGTAACCCAGGGATACGGCTCCTTTGACTATGATATGATAGATTACCGTGAGTCTCATATTGTGCGCGTTGACATCCTTATAAACGGTGAACGCGTTGATGCCCTGTCCCAGCTTGTGCATCGCGACAAAGCGCCTTTCCGTGCCCGTCATACATGTGAAAAACTAAAGGACGAAATTCCGCGGCACATGTTTAAAGTCGCAATTCAGGGTGCAATAGGCGGCAAGGTCATTGCCAGGGAAACCATTAATGCCTTTAGAAAAGATGTGACCGCAAAATGCTACGGTGGCGATATCAGTAGAAAACGTAAACTTCTTGAAAAGCAGAAAAAGGGAAAAAAGCGCATGAAGATGGCAGGCGAGGTCATGATTCCGCAAAGCGCTTTTCTGTCGGTGCTCAAAAGCAAGGAATGACGGCAAAGCAAAAAGCCCAACATCTTGAACCCAGTCGGTTCAGGTTAAGCTTTCTGCTTTGCCGTCGCGCGGGGCATTTTAATGATAGAAATTGCCTATCCTGTAATTTCAAATTGATTGAAAAAGTAGCTTATTTCAAATGCCGCAGTTTCAGGCGAATCGGAGCCGTGCACCACGTTCTTCTCGATATCCGTGGCAAAATCCCGTCTAATTGTTCCTTCGGCAGCTTCCTTGAAATTGGTGGCGCCCATGAGCGTGCGGTT
>JAABTZ010000560.1 GCA_011389605.1 Desulfobacteraceae bacterium | reverse complement strand
CGTCATATACGGCACCTATTGGAAAGGGGGTTCCGGGCCAGATTTTCATGGTGCGTGCAATCCTTTTTGTGAAAAAGATTCTGCCAATATTTGCAAAACCGGTTAAACATTAATGTAATGACCAGGGTACAATGACGCGTATGGGCAAACCTGTGTGTTCGCCCCTGCGAATATCCGATTGTCAGTTTCTGCATATTACACTTCAGCCACCTCATAGATGCCGGTGACAATGAGATCTGCTTTTTCCTTCAGAGAGCTGACTTCCAGGTGCTCTTGTTCCAGTACGGTCATGCGCCATTCATTGACTTTTTCCTTGCCGCGCAGAAGCTGCGCCTTTTTTGTTTCGTGATAGGTCAGGTCGATAAAGACCCGCACATCCACATTGCTGGCGGCAATGGCGTATAAACCGTCGAGCACCAGAAGATCTATTTCGGAAAAATCCGTGGTCAGGGTATCGACCTGGTCGGTGATCAGGTCAATGCAGGGCATCTGCGCGGTGCGGCCGCGTTTGAAATCATCCAGGGTCTGATGGATGCGGTTCCAGTCGTATTCGCCGGCCCCGATGCTGTGAGCCCCGTGGGCCTGGCGCCAGTCGTTGCGGTCCCTTGGCAGGGTGAGATAATAATTATCCGAGTGCACCAGCTTGGCTGCAATGCCCCGGTCCTTCAGGACCCGGCCCAGGCAGTGGGCCAGCTCAGACTTGCCCGAGCCCGATTCGCCGGATATGGCGGCTATGGTTTTGGGCTGCGGGCGCTCCAGGATGTAGTCTGCGATCCTGGCGGCTGCCTGCTTGTGTTTTTCCTCGATTAGCAATACGTCTCCGAGCATGGCAAAATCCCTGCTTTAAGGTTGATGGCACCGTAAAAAACTACTTATTCCGCCCACGGCGGTATTTTTAAAGAAAGCAAATCTATAACTTCTTGATTTTTATATCTTTGCTTAACACTTAAACCTCTTAAGTTATAAAGAAAATGTGGTTTTGGCACCGCAGCGGACCTTGTGTGTTTTGCCCTTCACTTTCACAGGGATGACCCTGTCTTCAGATCCTTTTATATTGAGAATAACTTTGTTTTTTGTAATTTCAAATTCATAGCGGTTTTTTTGAAACCAGAGGCCGAAGGTGATTTTTTCCCATCGCCCGGGCAAAGCCGGATCAATGGAAAGAATGTCTTTGTCCGTGTGCAGGCCGCCGTAGACAGTCATGGCCATGAGCACGGTGGCGCCCATAACCCCGGTGTGAATGCCCTCTTTTGTGGTGCCGCCCTGGATGTCGGTGTAATCGCTTCCAAGTGCTTCCTGGTAAAATCGCCAGCCAATGTCTTTACGGCCCAGGCATTGTGCCAGGGCCGCGTGCACCACCCGGCTCAAAGTCGAGCCGTGGGAGGTGCGGGCCATGTAATAATCAAAATTTTTCTCCAGAAGGTTTTTCGAAGATGCATGGCCCATGGATGAAAGCATTTTTTTGATCTCATCTTCACCCAGGTTGAAAAACGCCATGAGCACGTCCGCCTGCTTGGCTGCCTTGTAGGCATCCGGGGTTTTGCCTTCTTTTTTTAAAATCCGGTCCATGCGGTGGATATCATCATAGGTGCTGCGGTAATGATCCCAGTCCAGCTCCTTTAGGGAGAAATACCCGTCAAACTGGGCGATCAGGTCGTCTTCCATGACAATGTTCAGGGCATTGGCCCTTTGGCTCCAGTCTTCCAGCTCATCAATTGAGAAGCCGATTTTTTCTGCAAGCGCATCTTTGGCCGCAGCCCCCAGGTGCCGGTAAATAACCGCAGCTTGGGTCAGGGCCCAGTGGACCATCAGATTGGTGTAGGCATTATCTCTGAGCCCGCCCTTGTCTTTTTCCGGGTATTTTTCGTGAAACTCGTCCGGGCCCATGACCCCGTGGATGCGGTACCGGCCGAGGGCTTTGTCCCATCGGGTTTTGGATGCCCAGAACCGGCAGATCTCAAAAAAGACCTCAGCGCCGGAATTTTCAAGGAAATCCAGATCCCGGGTGATGTGGAAATACTGCCAGGTGTTAAAGGCCACGGCCAGGGACACGTGGCGCTGCAGGCTGGAGTTGTCCGGGCCCCACTGGCAGGTCATGGGGTTTAGGTGCAAGGTCTGGGTCTGCTCCTCGCCGGTGCGGCCGCTCTGCCAGGGAAACATGGCACCCTTGTGCCCGTGCTGCCGGGCATAGTCCCGGGCTGCGTCCAGGCGGCGGCAGCGGTACATGAGAAGGGATCTTGCAATTTGGGGGAAATGAAGATCATAAAAAGGCATTACAAACAGCTCGTCCCAGAAGATATGGCCCCGGTAAGCTTCGCCGTGCAGGCCCCGGGCC
>JAABTZ010000559.1 GCA_011389605.1 Desulfobacteraceae bacterium | reverse complement strand
TATGAAACTCCTTAATGGCGGAATATTTAGGGCCATAATCCGCCAAGTAAACAATCAATGAAATCGGTACATAAATGCCACAAGCACCCCACGGATACTGCACGCCACTTCCATGAAGGAATGGCCAGAAGGCCGCAATAAAATATCCCCGCCCATAAACTGTGGAGAGGGTGAAAACCTATGCTGCAACGATTGGGATCAAAAATGGAAAAGACAACCGAAAATTGACCCCCTCCGATCACCCAATTTTGACCCCCTGAGTTCAGGGTTACATCCCGGGCAAGGGATGAGCTTCTTCTTAACCCTAATTATAACAAAACAGATTGCGGTTTTGCTTTTAAGCTCTTATTTGCCCCATAATATGCTAAAACATTAACACCTGCCCGGAGGATAGGGCTCTGCTGGGAAGCAACCCGAGCGCCGCAGCAGGTGACCGGAGCATGTGGCCGTGTGTTTATGCCACGGCCATTTCCCGTCTCCATGCTTTGGTCCATAAAGCGATAAATCCCGGGGGATTGGGGGCAGAGCCCCCAAATCAGAATTGACCTATTCCTTTTTCCGGGATCTGTAGATGCTGTCATGCTTATTTTCTCTTTCTTTTCTTAAGTGCTTCTTTAAATCTGTAGCTTTCCCAGTTGCAGTTGATAATGTGAGCTTTGTGGGTTACCCGGTCCAGTAGGGCTCCGGTCAGGGTTGCATCTCCGAAGATACTGGTCCAGTCACCAAAGCCCATGTTGGAGGTAATAATCATCGATTTTCTTTCATGTCGTTCTGCCATCACCTGGAACAAGAGTTGAGCTGCTTCTTTGGAGAAGGGAACATAGCCCAGTTCATCAATTATAAGTAGATCACAGGCGACATAGCGTTTTAAAATCCGGGACAGTGTCTTTTCCTCTCTTGCTTCGACCAGCTCATTTGCCAGGCCGCAGGCTGTGGTAAAAAGAGTTTTTTTGCCGATGCGGCAGGCCTCCATGCCAAGGGCGGTTGCCAGATGCGTTTTACCGGTGCCGCTTTTACCCAGAAAAATAATATTGTAGACATCCTTGATATATTGGCCGGTGAGCAGTTGTTTTATCATTTGAAAGTCAAGATCCTTTGCAGCGTCAAAATCAAAGGTCTCAATGGGCTTTAAAAGCGGGAACCTTGCCTGGCGCAGGCGGCGTTTGCGGCCGTTTTCCATCCGGCTTGCCACTTCCATGTCGGTGATATTCAATAAAAACTCCGAAAAATCCAAACCTGATTCTCTGGCCTGGCGCATGCAAGGCTCCAGGTTGCAAGAGATGGCTGCGAGTTTTAAAAACTTCAGGTTTTCTGTGAGTTGCACCTTTATCGCGGGCTTCATAGGCCACCTCCTATCTGATCGTATATCGATACGTCGGCAGGCGGAAGCCTTGGCCAATCATCAAGCGGTCGGATATGGATCGCTTGTTTTTCCCGGCTGTTTTTCAAAATATGGATTACTGCTTCACTGGTGCTGACATTTGCCGATAAGGCGGTCTCTACGGCCTTGATCACATCTTGATGGCTATTATTTTTAAACAGCATGAGCACCAGGATAAATTCTTTGACTCCTTTGGTATCACCTTGTTTTTGCCGGAATAGTTCAAGCAGGGTCTCCAGGCATCCTGGCCACTGCTTACGCCACTGGCGGATCGGCCGGGCACTGTCAAATGCCTGGGGCCGCTGCCAGATCAGTTCCAGGTAATGCATCGGGTCCAACTGCCACTTGTTGTTACTAAACAGCCGCTGGTGGCAGGCAATATTTTTGCCTTCATGATACAGCATCACCCGGTCCAGGCTGATTACGGCGGATATTTGCCTGTTGGCATAGCCGGTGGGCACGGAATAACGGTTTTTATCCACATGGACGACTGAAAACTTATTCGATTTGCCGGACCACGTATCAATGTTTGCAAAAGGCACTTCCGGCAATGTCAAAAGAAACTGCTTTTCTTGTTCATGGAGCTGATCCACGCTCTCTTGCCTGCCCGCCATGCGATGGCGGCCAAAGTTTATGCATCCGGCAAGCAGCTTTTGGTTTAAATCATCAAGGCTGTCTGCCTTCGGGATCGGAACCATGTAATTGCGGCGGGCATATCCTACAAGCCCTTCAACTCCGCCTTTCTCATGGCCGTTGCCACGATTGCAGAACCGGGGTGTAAAATTATAATAACCCATGAATTTTGAAAAATTTTCCTGAAGCTGGCGGTCCTTGCCTTTTAATATTTTCTGTACAGCAGTGGTTAAATTGTCATAGATCAACACGGGAAATATCCCGTTGAAAAACTGGAATGCCTGGATATGGCCTTCAAATAACGCTTGCTGGCGTTCGCAGAA
>JAABTZ010000558.1 GCA_011389605.1 Desulfobacteraceae bacterium | reverse complement strand
AAATCTGATTTTTGATGGCGCCGTAAAAAATTCAAGCTCAAGGCTTGCGCAATTTCGAGAAATGCACCACATAGCCGTAAGTGTAATTCTTCAGAAATTGCGCGTAACGCAGATATTGGACTTTTTAAGGTTCCATCAACATTTAAAATTTCAAACGCCCAGCTTAGAATTTAATCAATCACAGAACAGAGGCACGTGAGCAAATTTGATCACATCAAACAGACCCTTGTCAGTGAGTTTGAGCTCTGGGATAACGGGAAGGGCCATAAAGGAAAGAGTCATAAACGGATCGGAAAGCAGGCAGCCCAGCCCTGCCGCTGCACGGTTTAAATCATCTATCCTTTGCTGCACCTCAGAAAGGGGCTTATCTGACATAAGCCCGGCAATGGGAAGAGACAGTGATGCCAGTATTTCCCCACCTGCAGCCACAACCAGGCCTCCGCCCATATCAATGACTTTCTTGACTGCTATTTTTAAATCAGCATCATAAACACCTGCAGCAATAACATTATGGGAATCATGGGCCACGCTGCCGGCAATGGCCCCTGACTTAAGTCCGAAACCTGAAACAAATCCAAGGCCTACATTACCGGTTGCCTTATGCCTTTCCACCACGGCCAGCTTTATCAGATCACGCCCCGGATCAGATACCGCCTCCCCGTTTTCCACAAGGGCTTCCGCTGTCTGGGAGGCAGTTATGATCTGGCCCGGGTTAACGCCTATAATCCTGATTTTGCCGGGCCGGGCACGAATGCCAAAATCAGGATCATCCCGGAGAACATGCATGGAAACAGGATATGCTTCCGGCTCGGCTCCGGGATCAGGATAAACAGCAGCGCCATTTTCGGCCACCAGCTGTCCTGCACTGTAAACAGACAAAATTTCAAAGCTGTTTAAATCCCGGAAAACCACAAGATCTGCCTGTCTTCCGGGGGCAATTGCTCCGAGCCTGTTGATGCCGAAATATACGGCCGGGTTAAGGGTACCCAAAGTGATTGCCATAACAGGATCAAGGCCCCGGTTCACAGCCCTTTTGACAATATAGTCGATACTGCCCTGCTCCAGCAGATCCTGGGGATGTCGGTCATCGGTGCACCACATGATACGGCCTGCAGTCTTTTCATTGACAATGGGCAGCAGATCATCAAGGTTTTTTGCCCCCGTGGCCTCCCTGATTATGATATGCATGCCCATATTAAGCTTTTCCATGGCCTCTTTTGCAGAGACGCATTCATGGTCGCTTCCAATGCCCGCGGCAAGATAGGCGGCAAGATCCTTTCCCGTCAAGCCAGGAGCATGGCCTTCCACGGGCTTATGATGGGCGGCAGCGGCCCTGATTTTATGAAGCACATCTTCAGCCCCGTTTATCACCCCTGGAAAATTCATCATTTCACCAAGGGCAATTATCCGCTTATGTGACAGCAAAGGCATAAGGCTTTGCGCATCGAGTACGGCCCCGGATGTCTCCATGTCCGTGGCAGGAACGCAGGAAGGCAGGGCAAAATAGATGTTCATGGGCTGTTTTTCAGCAGCGGCAAGCATGTAGGCAATACCGTCGGTGCCCATAACATTGGCGATTTCATGGGGATCGGCTACCACCGTGGTAACACCCCGTGGCAACACCGCGCGCACGAACTCAGAAACGCTTGTCATGGCACTTTCAATATGAACATGGGCATCAATAAAGCCCGGGCACACAAAAGCATTGTTTACCGAAACGGTGTCCACGGCATCATAATCGCCCATGCCAACAATATGCCCGTCTTTGATTGCAATGTGATCCTTTGTTATCTGCCCGGAAAATACATTGACAACCTGTGCGTCCGTGATAAGAAAATCTGCCGGCAACTCCCCACTGGCCGCGGATATAAGCACTGAAATATCCATGGAATCCTCTTAAAATAAAATTTGATGGTTCCGTAAAAAGTCTGATTTCAGATGGGGCAGTAAAAAGTTCAAGATCAAGGCTTGTGCAATTTCGAGGAATGCAGCGTACCTATCCGTACGTGAAATTCTTCAGAAATTGCGCCTAACGCAGATATTGGACTTTTTACGGCTCCATCATATTTAACAATCCGTTCTGGCCACCTCGGCATGAATCTTGTTTACAATAGCCATGACTTCCTGGCAATCAAGCTCAATAAGTCTTCCGTCTTTTACCAGAATCCGCCCATCGACAATTACATGGGCAACATCTGCGCCATGCACAGAATACACCAGGTGGGATTCGGGATGATACATGGGACAAAGGCCGGGCCTTCGGGTGTCGATAACAATCAGGTCCGCGGCCTTGCCCGTTTCAACCGAGCCGATG
>JAABTZ010000557.1 GCA_011389605.1 Desulfobacteraceae bacterium | reverse complement strand
GATGCGGTGAAATTGGAAATCCCGGAGGGTTTTAGATTTTTAAAATATAAATTGATGTTATCCTTTAAAATTAATTGCTTTTAAAAATCTGAAACGCTCAGTTTAGGTTTCAGAAATGCGGCTTCCCGCTGTGGTTTGGTCTTCATTGAAACCGGACTTGTTTCGGGGGTACGCACATCTTAAAACAGCGGTTGGGAAGCTGTAAGCGGCACAACAGTGACGGCTGCAAACCGGGTATAGAATATGTATATTTTTAAACTATTGGGTAATATGAGGCCTGAATGGTTTTTATTTAGATGTTTTAGATATTAAAGTAGGATTCGCGTAAATCATAAATCAAACGTCCGGGAGGCAGGTACGTTTGTCTTATAAATAAAACAAAATATAGTCCCTGTCAACCATTTTCGCTATTTTTTTTCCACGCTGCGGCAAGTTTTTCATAAATCCCATCGACCTCGGCCCTTGCCTGATCAATGCCACCGTTATTTTCAATGACAAAATCAGATAAAAGACGCTTTTGATCTTCAGGCATCTGAATGCGCATCAGGGCCCTGGCCTGCTTTCGGCTCACATGATCACGCTCCATAATCCGCCTGATACGAACCTCCCGGTCGCCGGTGACCAGGATTACCTTGTCGAATAAATCCTGGAGGCCGGCTTCAAACAGCAGGGGGACCTCCACGGCCGCCAGAAAAAAACCATGGTCTGCCGCCGACCGGAAATGGGCGCTCATGCGCTGTCCTACCTCGGGATGGACATAGCTTTCAAGATCTTTTCGCGCCGCATCGTCTTGTGTTATAATCCGACGCAGCTTTGCACGATCGACTGCCCCGCCGGCCAGAAAAACATCCTTGCCGAAACGGGCCGCAATCTGATCATAAGCCCGGGTGCCGGGCTCCACGGCCTGCCTTGCCAGTTCATCAGCGCTTGCCACGGCCGCCCCCAGTTCCTGAAGCCGGCGGCAGGCAAGGGACTTGCCCGAACCCGCGCCGCCTGTGATACCGATTTTCAAAGGCTTGCGGCATTGCCGTGAAGTTGGCTGTTGTCTGCCCATTGCATGAGCCTTATTTTTGAGCTATCAATATGTGACGGCTTCGTAAAAAGTCCAATATCTGCGTTACGCGCGATTTTTCAGAATTTCACGTACGGATAAGTACGCTGCATTCTTCAAAATCGCGCAAGCCTTGATCTTGAACTTTTTACAAAGCCGTCTAAAACCGACTTTTTACGAGAGCATCAATATGTGACTTAAACAGTATGCGGTCTGTTTTGCGGAAAAACAAAAAGATTATTCACTTATATTAAAAAATGCCAACAATCAACACTAAATTTATTTCCGAAAAAATTCCAAAACATATTTCCGAAAAATCCGGTGTTTACCTGGTGGGCGGATCAGTGCGCGATCAACTCCTGGGCAGAACAACTGCGGACTGGGATCTTGCAGTTGAAAAAGACCCCGAAGACATTGCCCGGGCCATTGCCAGGGCCGAAGGCGCCCGGGCGGTATTTATGGGGAAAGGCAATCAGTTCGTCTATCGCGTTGCCGGGCCCCGGGCAATATTTGATGTGGCACCGATACAGGGCAGAAACATTTCCGAGGATCTGCTAAGGAGGGATTTTACCGTAAATGCAATGGCCGCCCAGCTTCCCTCGGGCAGAATAATTGATCCCGCAGGCGGGCAAAGGGATCTGGAAAAAGGAATTATTCGCATGGTCGGCCAGCATGTCCTGGACGCCGACTCGCTTCGGCTTCTTAGGGCATTTCGCATGGCAGCAGTTCTGGGCTTTGAAATTGAACCCGGAACCTTTGCGGCAATTTCCCGAAAAGCCGAAAATATCAGGAAGGCTGCAGGCGAAAGAATCCGGGATGAATGGGTAAAGATTCTCAAAACAGCGGACTCGGCACTGCAGGTGTTTCACATGGATCGTGCCGGCATTCTTGGAGCCGTTTTTCCTGAGCTTTTAGCCCTTAAGGGATGTACCCAGAACCGATACCATGATTTTGACGTATTTGACCACACCCTGGCGGTCTACGCCAATCTTGAAAAAATGCTGCACAAAAACATGCCGGCCATGGCAAAATCCCTGCAGAACTGCCAGCTGCCGACCTATTCGGCAGGCATTGAAATGCTAAAACAGGCTGCCCTTCTCCATGATATAGGAAAGCCCCGGGCCCGCAGCATTGACAAAAACAAGGCCGCCCACTTCTACCACCATCCGTTAACAGGCGCGCAAATGGCCGAATCCATACACAACCGCCTGAGATTTTCCAACGCAGACACCCGGTATGTGACCTTTTTAATAAGGAATCATTTAAAATCGCTGTTTCTTTACAAC
>JAABTZ010000556.1 GCA_011389605.1 Desulfobacteraceae bacterium | reverse complement strand
TGCAGCGTACTTAGCCGTACGTGAAATTCTTCAGAAATCGCGCGTAACGCAGATATTGGACTTTTACGGTGCCATCAACTTTAGCATTAAAAATGAGCGGGTAGATTATATGGGAGAGCTTTTCGGCACTGATGGCGTTCGCGGGGTGGCCAACCATCACCCTATCACACCGGAACTCGTGTTAAACCTGGGGCGGGCGGCTGCAGCGGTTTTAAAGCATAATTGCCGCAGCAGCATTGTTATAGGAAAAGACGGTCGTATTTCCGGAGACATGATAGAAGCCGCCCTTGCCGCCGGCATTTGCTCGGCAGGAGCGGATGTGTTAACAGCCGGTCTTGTTCCTACTCCTGCCGTGGCATATCTTGTCAGGTATGCCGGGGCAGATGCGGGCATAATGGTATCTGCATCCCATAATCCCTACGAAGACAACGGGATTAAAATTTTTGATGCAAACGGCTTTAAGCTGAACACTGCCACAGAGGATGAAATTGAAGATTGGATCAGGAGCACGCCCAAAAACAGCTCTCAGACTGTTGCCCCGGATGCCGTTGGCCGCGTCCGGATCCTTGAAGGGGCCCTGGATCAGTACGGTGATTTTCTGAAAAACAGTGTTGGCAACAACGCTGTTTTCAAGGGGCTTAAAGTCGTACTGGATTGCTCCAACGGCGCTGTTTCAGAAATCGCCCCGCATGTATTTGCCGAACTTGGTGCTGAATTAACCGTATTATTTGATAATCCAAACGGCATCAACATCAATGAAAATTGCGGCTCCCAGCACATAAAAACCCTGCAGCAGGTTGTCTTGCAAAAGGGCGCAGACATAGGCTGCGCTTTTGACGGCGACGGCGACCGGCTGATTGCAGTTGATGAAAAAGGCCAGGCCGTAACCGGCGATCAGATTCTGGCCATCTGCGCACGGCACATGAAACAGACCGGATATCTTAAAAACAACCAGGTTGTAAGCACGGTCATGAGCAACCTGGGCCTGCGCATGGCCCTTGAAAAGATGGGTATAGAGCATTTGGTCACGGACGTGGGCGACCGCTATGTGCTGGACAAAATGCGCAGTGCCGGGGCGGTTATAGGAGGTGAGGATTCCGGTCACATGATTTTTCTTGACACTCACAGTTCAGGTGACGGTATTTTAACCGCCATAAAACTGATCCAGGCAATGATTGCATCCAACAGTCCCTTGTCAGAGCTTTCCGGAATTATGCCTCGTTATCCCCAGGTTTTAAAAAATGTCAGGATCAGGGAGAAAACCGATATATATCAGTTCCCAAAAATTGCCGATATTATTGAAAAGGTGAAAAATCATCTGGGCGGCCAGGGCAGGGTGCTGGTACGCTATTCCGGAACCCAGCCTTTGTGCCGGATTATGGTGGAAGGCCCGGATCCTGAAGAAACAGAGCAGTTGTGCCGAAACATCGTGGATGTGATTGCATCCGAACTCGACGGGGCAGTTCAATAAAACGCTGAGTTTAGGTAAAAGATAAAAAAAGGGGAAAAGCCCGCGGCCTAACCCCTTTTTGTTTATCGCGCAAGCCTTGATCTTGAACTTTTTACAGCCCCATCTGAAAACCGACTTTTTACGAGAGCATCATAAATTGATTATGTGTATTTATTCCCTGTTGCCAAAAATGTAAAGCAGCATGATAAAAAGATTGATGAAATCCAGGTACAAGGACAGGGCACCCATGATAGCCCCTTTGCGCGCCACCCCGGCTTCAAGCCCCTCGGGCTGGGTTAAGGCCATGTTTTTGAGTTTCTGGGTGTCATAAGCTGTCAGGCCCACAAAGACAAGCACTCCGATATAGCTTATGATCATTTGCATGGCAGAGCTCTGCACGAATATGTTGACCACTGAGGCGATGATGATTCCTATCAATCCCATGAAAAGAAAATTGCCCCAGGAGGTCAGGTCCCGCTTGGTTGTCATTCCGTAAATACTGCATGCCACAAATGTGGCCGCACAGATAAAAAATACCTGGGCTATGGAAGTGCCCGTATAGACAAGGAATATAAAGGAGAGGGTAAGGCCGTTTACGGCCGCGTAAAGCAGAAACAGCCCCGTGGCTGTTGACGCCTCGATTTTCTGGATCCGGGCACTAAGGTAGAAGACCATGCCCAGTTCCGCAATGATCAGCCCGAAAAAGACCATGGGGGTGCCGAATATAAGCTGCTGCATGGTGGGGTTGTGAGCTGTGAAATACGCCACGCCGCCGGTAAGGGCCAGGCCGAAGGCCATCCAGTTATAAACACTGCGGATAAAGCTGTTGACCATTACCTGTGATCGGGTGGATTGACTGGTTGCTGCCGTGTTTGCCATGTAAACGTGCCT
>JAABTZ010000555.1 GCA_011389605.1 Desulfobacteraceae bacterium | reverse complement strand
CTGGGGTTACCTTTATATGTCACAATTGGATGGTATTCCAAACCGGAATGGATTCAGTTCATCGCGCAATATGGCCTGACAGGTTTCCTTTTCCTGTTTTGGATTAAAAAAGGTAACAAGAAGAAACAAATAAATAGTAAATAATAATTATTGAGATTGATGTTTTGCATGTAACGGCGCAGTCATAGTGACTGCGCCGATAATCATTATTCAGTTCGGTTCAGGTTTGGAATTAAGCCGTCAGCTTTTAACAGGTGGTGGGGGTGACGATTATCAGCCTTTGTCCGATTGGTAAGACAGTTCGATCGGTGTTTATCCAACGTATGGCGAATAAATTCCAGACTATTACCAAAAGAAGTACAAATCCAAGCACCAGGATTCCAAACAGGGTGAAAAGCGTCTTTAAAAATCAATTTAAATATTCATGGTTCAAACTTTAGCAACCAATTTTGAAATCGCTACAAGGGTTTCAACGGCTTTTTCCATGGCAAAGGTGGGGATGAACTCGAATTTTCCGTGGCCGTAATGGCCGCCGGTGAAGATATTTGGTGTGGGCAGGCCCATATAGGATAGGCGGCTACCGTCCGTCCCGCCCCGGACCGGATCGATTTTAGGCTTCAGGCCGACATCTTTGACCGCCTGAATGGCAATTTCCATGATCTCCGGGTGCTTTACAACCTCTTCCCGCATATTATAGTACTGGTCTGTAACTTCGACCTCGATGATCTTATCCTTGTATTTCTCGTTGATGAAATCCCCGGCCTTATGGATCAACCTTTTCTTTTCTTCGAACCTCTCTTGGTCGTGGTCCCGGATGATATAAGTCATCGATGCTTCTTCTACGGTCCCACCAAACAAGAACAGGTGATAAAAACCCTCGTATTTTTCTGTAAATTCAGGGCGTTCGAAAACTGGCAGCAGGTCATTGAATTCCATCCCAATCAACAGGGCGTTGCGCATTTTCAGCTTGGCTTTGCCGGGATGGACATTGCGGCCGTGGATCGAGATTTCTGCGCCGGCGGCGTTGAAGTTCTCATACTGGACCTCGCCCACCTCACCACCGTCCACGGTGTAAGCAAAATCGGCGCCGAACTTTTCTACATTAAAATGGTCCACACCGGTACCAACTTCCTCATCTGGCGTGAAGCCGATTTTAATTGTGCCGTGTTCGATTTCAGGATGTTCGAGCAGGTGTGCCAGGGCGGTCATGATCTCTGCAATGCCGGCTTTGTCGTCAGCCCCTAACAGTGTGGTGCCGTCGGTGGTGATAAGTGTCTTGCCAACATATTTCTTCAAAGCAGGGAAAGCCTCCGGCGACATAAAAATTTCTTTTTCAGCATTGAGTACAACCGTTCCCCCGTCATAATCCTCAATAAATTGAGGGTTTATACCCTCACCCGAAAAATCCGGGCTGGTATCCATGTGGGCCAGGAAGCCCACCACGGGGATATCTTTGCCCTCAACAGTTGCCGGGAGGGTGGCAGTGACATAGCCAAATTGATCAACAGCAGCATCTTCCAGGCCGAGTTCTTTGAGTTCTTCAACGAGAAGGTTTGCCAGGTTGAATTGCTTTTGAGTGCTCGGAAAGGATTCTGCTTTTCGGCCGGATTGCGTGTCAATTTTAATGTAGCGGATAAAACGTTCTACAACGGGATGCATGGTTACCTCACGCTTTGATTGTGACTAGTGAATTGTGGATGGTGAATGGCTTCCCTTAAGTGTTTCAAACCGGAAATATTGTAACATAATGCCGGTGAAATTTGTGCGATCTCATTACCCAAAATTCAGGTTTGATATAATATAAGAGCATAGATGCACCCTGTTTCCTGTCTTTTTCTGGCTGTATAATTGTGCAAGAGTGAGAAAGAGAAAAGCATGCACCCCAATAAAGAATTAAATAAAAACCTTCGTGGTCGCCGTTTGGCTCTGATCATTATCTTCCTGGCGGCGGCTGTTTTCCTTCTGGTCGTGTGGGTCATCCAGGGACGACAACCTATTTCTTCACTGCCGGACAAGCTGGAAGAGCACATGACTTACGAGATAATCAACACCTACCCACACGATCCTGAAGCTTTCACCCAGGGGTTGATATATCATAGCGGCGATCTATATGAAAGCACCGGTCTCTATGGGGAATCCTCATTGCGCAAGGTGGATCTTGAGACGGGGGAGGTGCTGCAAAGGATTGATCTTGCTCCTGAATATTTTTCTGAAGGGCTGACGGTTTGGGAGGAAACTTTGATACAGCTCACCTGGCGGGAGGGGACCGGGTTTGTATACAGTATGGACGATTTTTCCCTGTTGCAGCGCTTTACCTATCCTACAGAAGGTTGGGGGTTAACCCATGATGGCG
>JAABTZ010000554.1 GCA_011389605.1 Desulfobacteraceae bacterium | reverse complement strand
TCGAAGAATGCAGCGTACTTAGCCGTACGTGAAATTCTTCAGAAATTGCGCGTAACGCAGATATTGGACTTTTTACGGTGCCATCAATTTTCCGGGCCGAAATGGATTTATCTTGCCAGTTAATTAACAGGGTGTTATTTTAATAAAATATATTCACCTATTAGGTAGGATTGATGGACTCGTAAATGGATCATATCTCAAAACCCGGGAATTTGAGTGAACCCAACCCGGCTGCCAGCAATCGGGTATCGGCCAGCAGCCGAATAATTGACACCGGCCTTGATCCGGAAGCATGCGATAGAGGACAAACACTTGGAAGAAACCGACTGGTAAATACCTTAAACCTGAGCCATTTTCAGGGCAAATCCGTACGCATTCATTTTCGCCACGTACACAACGGCAGCCTGATTTTTTTTAATGCCCTGCCCCAGCCCTGTTTCGGAAAATACCTGGTTTGCCTGTGGAACATTCCCTTAGACATATACAGCCGTATAACAAACTACACATTTCAAAGCATTTCCTTTACGGATTCAAGCAGGCTGATACTGGCAGATGCCCGGCTCCGTGCCATCAGCACCCTTGGCATATGTGTGCGCCTGCCGGAAAAAGCCCGGATTCATTCGGTTAGAAAGGAACCCCGCCATCCCGGTAAACACATATCAGCCCGGATTATTCAAAACAGCCTTGTTTTTTCGGGAACCCTTTCAGACCTGAGCGCTTCAGCCTTTTGCGTAACGCTTGAAAAAGAACAAAAATTTCCCGGAATATGGCTCAATGAAACCCAAAGCCTGACTCTTCTGCTGGAATCCAACGGCCTTACAGTCTATTCCGGCCAGTGCCGAATTCTGAAAAAATTTCCACGAAATCAAGCATCCTGTTTAATACTTGCACCTGTTACAGACAATATCCAGAGGTTTTCCCCCCGGGCCTACCGCAGCCGGCGCCAGTTTTTGTCTCCCAGCCCTGATATACTTTTTTGTCATCCATTGACAGGCCAGCCCGTTGACCTGAAGGCTGCAGATATTTCAGGCGCAGGCGTGTCAGTAGCCGACGAGGAAAACAAAAACGCTTTGATTCCAGGAATGCTCATTGACGAAATGAGCCTTTGTTTTGCCAATGCATTCCGGCTCAAATGCCGGGCCCAGGTTATTTATCGTCGAGCTTTCCGAACTGAAGAAGGAAAGAGCAATATCCGTTGCGGCATAGCATTTCTGGACATGGAACCAAACGATCACATGCGGCTGCTGTCCCTGCTGCACCAGACCCAAAACAAAAACATCTACCTTTGCCATCAGGTAAACCTTGATGAACTCTGGGCATTTTTCTTTGAAACAGGATTTATCTACCCTAAAAAATACGCATTCATCCGCAACTGCAGTCCGTCAATCCGGCAGACCTATGAGAAACTCTATTCCGGCTGTTCCCGGATCGCACGTCATTTCACATGGCAGAAAAACGGCCAGATTATTGCCCATGTGGCCATGCTGCGCTTTTATCAGGACACATGGCTTATCCATCACCTGGCATCTCGCACAGACAAACGATTCGGCACAGGCACGGAAATTATAGATCAACTGGGCACATTCGCCTATGACACACACAGGCTTGCCTCTTCCCACATGTCTTATGCCATATGTTACTACCGGCCCTCCAACCGGTTCCCTGCGCATTTTTTCGGAGGAGTTGCAAAAAAGATAGAAAACCCCAAAGCCTGTTCAACTGACCGGTTTGCTTATTATTATGTGCGTCTTGCCGGCAAAAACAGTGAACTTCCTGATAGATGGACCATTGACAAGGCAGAAGATTATGATTTAACAGAACTTCAGGAAGCATACCGGAAGGATTCCGACGGCCTTATGCTAAAAGCCCTTGATCTGGCCCCTCCCGTCAATCCGGAAAATGGAAATGATTTGTGCAATTTATACCATCAGGCAGGATTGAAAAGAAAAAGACGGGTACTTGCCCTGAGGCATCAGGGCCTGACAAAGGCTGTTATTATGGCAAATGTCTCAGATCAGGCCGTGAACCTGTCGGATTTTACCAATTGCCTCAGCCTGTTTGTCATTGATGAGAGCATTGCCTATCCCCTATTACAGCAGGCTCTTTACCGCACAAAGGACTTGTATGCAAACACGAGGGTACCTGTCCTTCTCTACCCCCTGGAATATGCCAGGCGTGCAGGGTTTGCCTACGACAGGGTTTATGAGCTCTGGGCCCTTGACCTGGCCCATTCAGATGATTTTTTCAGGCATTACAAGGAGCTCAAATAACACAGAATTAATGGAACCGTAAAAAGTCCAATATCTGCGTTACGCGCGATTTTTCAGAATTTCACGTACGGCTAAGTACGCTGCATT
>JAABTZ010000553.1 GCA_011389605.1 Desulfobacteraceae bacterium | reverse complement strand
CCTGCACGCAGGCAAAGAGACAATTTCATTTGCAGCCCGGCAAGCCTGGGATATCCTGAAAATCAGCCATTCAGTCATGGCAGAGCCCAGAATTTTTTTATTCGGCAGCGTTGATTCAATTATGGCAGCAGATCAAAGCCTGTTTGAAATGCTGAATAAACTTCCCTTTTACACATATATCAACATAGGCCTGGAATCAGGGGACACAAATACCCTGTCGACCCTTGGCAAACCCCTGAATGCTAAAAAAGTGGAAGCTGCTTTTTCCAAAATGATGACAATAAACGAAAAATATTTTCAGGTTGAAATCACGGCAAACTTTGTTATGGGAAAAGGCCTGCCCGACAACCACCTTCCTTCAATCCTTGATCTGACCCGCAAACGCCTGGCGCATTTTTATCCCAGGGGCGCGGCCTACCTTTCGCCCCTTGAAAGCATGGGCGATAAAAACAGGCTTCTTACCCGGTTTAATGAATTTAAAACCCTGTGCCGCCTTCCTGCCTATATTTATCTTATTCAGCGCCTGTAAAAAAAATCAAAGCAATCCGGCGCAGCATTTCCAATATACTTATTGCCATGATGCATCACGGAAAAGCGTCCATGGGAGCTTGCCTGGCCTAAAGTGCGCCTTTTATTTTTTTTCCAGAATCTTCCCTGCTTTTTCCAGGTCCGAATTTATGGACTGGCTTTCTTTGGCCACAGACTCAAGTATATCTGCTACTTCAAAAAGACCTGCCTGGCGGGCACGTCCGGCCCACTGCCGGTAGGTTTCAGAGTGATCAGCGTTGTGCCTGAGCCAGTGGGAAACCATTTTCTCAAGCTTTTCGGCCATGGGCATCTCTGCTTGGCCGTCATCATGGGAACTGTGATGATGATGCTCGTGGCCATGGCCATGCTCGTGGCCATGATCGTGGTGGTGATTATGATCATTCATTTCTCCAACCTCCAATTATGACGGCTTCGTAAAAAGTCCAATATCTGCGTTACGCGCGATTTTTCAGAATTTCACGTACGGCTAAGTACGCTGCATTCCTCAAAATCGCGCAAGCCTTGATCTTGAACTTTTTACAAAGCCGTCTGAAAGCGACTTTTTACGAGTTTGTCAATTATGATGAGCCTGTAAAAAGTCTTTTTTACAGGCAGTGTTAAGTTTTAAGTGATTGTTTCAGTTTTCGGGCACAAGACTGGACAGAGGCACTGACAGCAGATGGGAACGGCCCTTTTGCGAAAAAAAACCTCCTTCAGCCACGCAAATCAGCAGTTTGTCCTTATGGACGAACACATCCTGAATTAAACCCTGGAACCGGTCAGCCAGTTGCCCAAGCCTGTAACTGGCCTTTTGTCCGCAGAAAATGCCCACGGTCCCCCGGCTCGGCCCGCCGCCGATCATGGTTGACAAACCAACCTGGTTCAACGGCAGAGCAGCGCAGATCCTGTTATTAACTGAAAATACAGCTGGCTGGCCCCATACATCCAGTTTGGCCGGGGCAGCGTCAGGATACTGAGGGTCAGTAATCAGAATGGATCCATGGGAGCCGGCGAATTTTTCCGAGGATTCCCAGATCGGTTCACCCTGCTCATAAACCACCAACTGTCCGCCGGCATTGAAAAATCCAAGTTCAGCAATACCGTTGCCGTTGATATCACATGAAAACGCACCCATCAGGCTAAATCCGTGGGGAACGTCAATGCGTCTGCCCCGGCTTACAGAATCACTTTCGACATTCAGCTGGTAGACCACCGGCAGCAGCAAATCACTGTGACTGAAGCGCTGCCCCCACAGTTGGGGCGGCTGATCCGGATTTGTTCCTTTTATGAAAGCCAGCAGATAGGCAATACCTTCGGCCTTTTTCTCAAATCCTCTGTCTGTAACTTCCAATAGCATGGAGCGCATGCCGGCATCCGGATCATATATGCTGACAGCCAAAAGCTGGCCGCCGGACGCAGACATACTGACTATCCGGCCAAAGCCTGAATAATCATAATCAAAAGAGTCGTCATTTTCAAGACTTTGGGCACTGATGCTCCTTTTTGAAAGAAATACCAGGTATGGGGTCCCGGAAGATGACGATCTGGCAATACCCATGTGCCGGATTCTTTGATCCAGGCTTGTGACCGGCTCAAAACCCGAAACTTCCAGGGGCCCTCCCATGCCGGGCAGTTCTGTCATCCCGGCTGCCGGTTTGTGTGCAGCGGGCCTGGCCGGCACCGGCGCCTGGCCTTCAAGCCGATATGTTGCGCGAACCTGCCCCCCGCTCCACACTGTCAGTTTTCCCGGGGCGGCAGAAAAAACCACACCGTAGGCAAAAGGCTCCTGGTCCGGGTTCTTTTGTGAGCCTGGTTCATGGCTCTGCCAGTCC
>JAABTZ010000552.1 GCA_011389605.1 Desulfobacteraceae bacterium | reverse complement strand
CCCGAGCTTCCTCCTGTTATCAGGGCGGTTTTTCCATTCAGTTTTAGATCCATAATCTATGCTCCTGTTTGTTAAAAAAAAATTTCATTTTACGTTTTCAGTACAGCCCCTTCTGAGGCGGAAGATACAAGTTTTGCATACACACCAAGAAAGCCTGTTCGTATTTTGGGTTTTGGCTTCTTCCACACCCTGAATCGTTCTGCAAGTTCCTGTTTGCCCACATCTATATCCAGGCGGCCGTTTCGTATGTCAATGTCAATAATATCCCCATCCTTTATCAATGCTATGGGGCCGCCTTGCGCAGCTTCCGGGGAGACATGCCCCACAAAGCAGCCATTGTTGGTCCCGGAAAACCTGCCGTCTGTCACCACTGCGGTTTTTAAAGCCAGTCCCTTGCCGTAGAGCAGTTTCATGGCATAGGCCATTTCCCTCATCCCGGGACCGCCTTTCGGCCCTTCATACCGGATAACCAGTATGTCACCTGCCTGGATGGCGCCATTTAATATCGCCTGATTCGCCTCTTCCTCGGAATCAAAACATTTTGCACCCCCCTTGAACCGGTACATATCCGGGTGTATGGCCGCAGGCTTTGTAACAGCCGTGTCCGGTGCAAGATTTCCTTTTAAGACTGCCAGCCCTCCGATACCGTTCCAGGGCGCGTCCATTGACCTGATCATTTTGGAATCAATCAAAGAAAAGGCAGACAGGTTTTCTTCCACACTTTTACCTGTAACCGTAAGACTGTCTTTGTGCAGCAAAGGCAGAATGGCTTTCATTACAGCGGGGACACCGCCTGCTTTATGAAAATCCGACATATTCAAGTCACCGGCAGGGTTCATTTTTGCAATATAGGGCGTTGTGCTGCACAGTTCTCCAAAGTGGGCCATATCGACAGGAATTTCCGCTTCACAGGCAATAGCCGGAATATGCAGGGCTATGTTGGTAGATCCGCCGATCGCTGCATTGACCCTGACCGCGTTGTCAATACTTTTCCTGTTAATGAGCATACGCGAAGTAATGTTATTTTTCACCATATTCACAATGGTGTGCCCGGCTTTTTGAGAAGCTCTGAGCCTTTCCGAACGGGTTGCCGGGATGGTTGATGTGCCGGGAAGACAAATACCCAGGGCCTCGGCAGCACACGCCATGCTGTTGGCTGTCCCCAGAAAGGAACAGGACCCGCAGGAAGGCATGACATTGTCTTCGAGAAAGTGAAAGGCGGTTTCATCGATCTTTTCAGACTGCATCATACCAAGGGCCTCTGAAATGGAAGTGATATCAGAAGAGCGGCCGTCGAATCCGCAGCCGCCCTCTGCAGGGCCTCCGTTTACAATGATCGCAGGCAGGTCGACCCGCGCAGCAGCCATCAGCATGCCGGGGATGATTTTGTCACACGAGCCCAGCATTACCACACCGTCAAGCCTGTGGGCCTGGACCATGGTTTCAACACTGCCTGCAATCAACTCCCTGGAAGGCAGTATATATTTTCCCCCTTCATGGCCGCTGGCGATGCCGTCACAGGCCCCGATCACCCCGAACTCGACAGGCGTGCCCCCGGCCTGGAGAATCCCCTGTTTAACATATTCTGCAACCTGTTTAAGGTTGTAATGACCGGACACAAGGCTGCTCCAGGAATTGGCAATCCCGATAATGGGCCGCTCCAGATCCAGATCGCTGTATCCCATGGACTTAAACAATGACCTGACTTTTGACCAGCGCGGCCGTTTCAATATTTCCTGACTTCTTAGGCCCATGCGGTTAATTTTCTCCTCAATGATGCTGCAACCGGTTCAACACACCGGATATCAAAATAACTCTGTTTCAAGCTTACATACCTTTGGGCACACGCCCCTTGTCTAAAATGAGCGTATCATCAATTTCCAGACTGGCCTGAGAGTAAATAATATCGATATGGCACGGGGCCTCGACTTTTCCGCCAAAGGCATAATTGCTTCCGATACCGTGGTGACCGAATCCCAGTTTGCCCAGATCTTCCAGGTTGGTGGCATACGCTCTGGCGGCAGGATTCAGGCCCACGGCAAATTCAGCAAGATTGTAGGCTGATCTGTCGTTAAATGATTGCAGCGTCGTGCGCAAATATTCCGCTGCCTGCTTTCCGGTAATCTTCACCACATCTCCGTTCTCAACTTCAATGGTAACCGGTTCTTCACGGATGACACCATAGCCCATTAACCGGACATCTCCTACAATAATCCCGTTGGCAGTGCCCTCAATGGGGGCGATGTTCACTTCGCTGTTCGGCAGAGCGGCAAACCGGCCCGGTTCCCGGAAAAGTCCTGTTTCATAACTCACAGGTCTGCCGGTAATTTCAGCAATCAGATCTGTTCCCGCACTGGAGGT
>JAABTZ010000551.1 GCA_011389605.1 Desulfobacteraceae bacterium | reverse complement strand
GCCGGGTAAGGTAACGATTTCTGAAAGCACTTATGAGTTGGTCAAAGAAAAATTCAGATGCATACCCCGTGGTGAAGTGATCATCAAACATAACAGGGGAGTGCAGATGTATTTTGTGGAGGGAAAAGTTTAAAGTTAGCCGACAATTAACCAAATTGCCGTAGCCCATATAATGAGCCCACCGACAATTTCGGCCCGCCAGCCAAACCCATCGTTGAAATGCTCACCATAAACCAACCCGCTGAATGCCAGTATCCCTGATGTAAGTGCTACTGTGATGGAGAATCTGATCATTTGAACATCTTGAAAAAGGCCAAGTGCCGCTCCGGCAAAAAACAGATTTACTCCCAGAGCAGTTCCCAGTGCCAATAACACAGGGGTAAGGTTGACATCGAATATTTTAAACCAAACCCTCTTTTTCCAGCCATGCCCTATTGATCTGAAACCTGTAAAAAAAAGAATTGCCAAGGCGATCCAAAGTGGATCTCCTGACATATACCCTGACAGCAAACCACCTGCCTTGAATCCAAGAATAGTCATCAGAAAAGCCAACAGTGAAAAAATCAGGGACGCCTTTACGGATGTCCCCGGTTTTATTCCGGTTCCTGCCACTGCATTGCTTTGCCCGATGGAGAAGTAGGACATGGCAAATGCCAGAGGCAACAGCACATATAGAATTGTTGTATGCAGCGACATGTTATTTATTGCTTGTTGCAGGTAATTTCTCTTTTATGGTAAGAAGGGTAAGAATTTTTTCCAGGCTATCACGGTCGGTTTCGTCAAACGAATTCAGATCTTTGCTGTCCACGTCCAGAACACCGATTATTTTACCGGTATGGTCTTTCAAGGGAACAACAATCTCACTGTTGGAGCGGCTATCGCAGGCAATATGCCCCGGAAATTCATGCACATTGGGAACAACCACAGACTCTTCATGGGTGATTGATGCCCAGCAAACACCGGTATTTTTGGCCAGTAGCTGACATGCCACAGGCCCCTGGTATGGCCCGACAATTAGGTCTCCATTGTCCAGCAGGTAAAATCCCGTCCAGAAAAAATAATCCATCTTATGATGCAAAACGCCTACTATGGTAGCCATTTTCGACAATTCATTTCCTGGTTTTGCCAATAAGTCTGCCAGCTGGTCATAAATCCGTTGATATCTTCCTGCTTTTTGGGTAGTATTCATGAATGGGAAAAATATTAGTCAGCAATAATGCAATTAAAAAAGAGGCTGTAATAAAAGTCTCTAAAATAATGGACACTGAGCTTGTCGAAGTGTTCAATTCATTGCTTTTAAATTGTTGTTTCGACAGGCTCAACGACCGGGATACACTTAAGTTCAGCCCTCAAAGGTAAGGATAATTCCAGAATGCTTCTCGGCTCATGTATTTATACCCTTTCCAGTTCAACGGTAAAGTGTCGCATGATGGGAGCTTCCCAATTAATTTTAAAACCTCTCTTTATGGTTTCCCTTCGTTCAAAAATATTTGCCAACGATATGGCAATATAATCCATATGATTGTTGGTATAAACCCTACGCGGTATGGCAAGTCTGAGCAGTTCCAGATTGGGATAGCGGTTTTCACGCGTAAGTGGGTTTCTATCTGCCATGAGTGTTCCGATTTCCACACCTCTTACACCCCCTTCCAGATACAATTCAATGGCCAGTGTCTGGGCAATATATTCCTCTTTGGGCAGTTTGGTCAGAAACCTTTTTGCATCCACAAAAACCGCATGTCCGCCAGTGGGTTCCTGGATCGGTATACCAAACTCTTTGAGTCTCCTGCCAAGATATTCAACTTGTCCGATCCGTGCCTCCAGGTACGTATATTCTGTGCCTTCCATAAGACCCTGTGCCATAGCACCAAGGTCACGGCCTGCAAGCCCCCCGTAAGTGAGAAAGCCTTCATACATGATATTGAATACACAAGCCTTGTCGAAAATTGATTTGTCACGCAGGGCAATGAAACCACCTATGTTTACAATCGCATCCTTTTTGCTGCTCATGGTGGCTGCATCTACATAAGAAAACATTTCCTTTACAATTTCCCTGATGGACTTGTTTTCATACCCTTTTTCGCGGGTTTTGATGAAAAAGGCATTTTCAGCAAATCTTGCCGCATCAAATACAGGCATTACACCATATTTGCGGCAAAGTGCAGAAACCTCCCTGATATTTTCCATGGAAACCGGTTGGCCGCCAGATGTGTTACAGGTTATGGTAATAATGCACAACGGGATTTTTTCTTTCGGGAATTTCTTAAAGACTGCTTCCAGCTTCTCCAGGTCTATGTTTCCCTTGAAAGGATGGAATTCGGATGTGTTGCAGGCTTCATCGATGGTGCAGTCGATTGCTCTGGCACAGA
>JAABTZ010000550.1 GCA_011389605.1 Desulfobacteraceae bacterium | reverse complement strand
ATTGCCCGGAACCCTTTGCTGATGCGGAAAGTATACAGCCGGCAACCCTGCGGACCTTTTCGGGACAAAATCGCTTCCCATTTCAATCCGCGGTCCGCATACAGTTGCTGCCATGTCATGGCTGATATTTTTTTACAGGTGTTCAGAACATGCCGCTGATCAATTTTGGTCAAATTGAAAAGGGTCTGCTGAAATACCGGGTTGTTCAAATCCAGCCTGACAGGATTTCCTGTATCGCCGAAAGTCATTTGATCCGATTTTCCAGATCATGAAAGTCGGTGTCTGCCGGCGGATTTTTTTCTGCCCAGTCCACCGCTTTGTTCAAAGAGGTTTCAACGTCCGGGGCATGCAGCCATTTCTCATTGTCCGGAATAAATCGCCCCAGTTTGATCAACCATACACCGCTATCCAGTTCACTTAGCATCACGGTCTGGCCGGCAAATTTTTTACCAATAGAAATCTGGCCGCTGCTGCCTACCGTTTTAATGATATCCATGATCACCTCCTGCAATGGGATTGCTTATGAATTCATGATAGCACCAATGCATGAAATGTCAAGAAACCGGATTCTGCCGGTCCATAAGCCGGTCCGGATCTTTATCCAATTTTTTTGAATGTCTGCCTGTCTTCAATCATTATGAAATATCTTGAAATATCTGCTTTATATGTACTAAGATCATTAAGAAAAATTGCCTGATGCTTCCTAAATCTATATTGCGGATATGCAACTTGTTATTGAGGAATCAGAAGTCAGCCCGACTGAAATAGCCGACCTTTGTTGTTAAACCTTCGGCTTTTTTATAATCCCATAAAGATTGGAAAATGCCAGTGCATTACAATTTCGCGTGCCACCCGGGTAAAGCCGGGGAGAACCAGCACAAACATGGCGTTGCATTTGATGAAGCAGCAACAGTACTCAGGGATTCAAATGCACTTTCCATATTTGACTCAGACCACAGTGAATCGGAAGAAAGATGGATCACAATGGGCCTTTCGGAAAAAGGGAGGCTGCTGATTGTGATCCACACCTTTCTGGAAGAAAATGACAACGTTGCAAAGATCAGAATTATCTCCAGCCGAAAAGCAACCAAACAAGAAATCCAAACATATGGTGAATAAAATGAAACCCGAATATGATTTTTCTAAAGGCAAGAGAGGCAAATTTTATCGTCAGGATATGAAACTGAACATTCCCATCTATCTTGATGACGAGGTCTCGGCTTTTGTCGAAAAAATAGCAGCCAGAAAGGGAATCGACAGAGCCTCCGTTGTTAATGACCTTCTCAGGGGAGACATCAAGCTTGCCGAGGCAATGGAATAATTAGTCGGGCCGGCTCGACCCGACATTCTCCAAACGGGTCAATTGCGCGGGTAACAGAAATCACCCCGTTTCAACTGCACTGAAATCTTTGATCACCTGCTGCGCTGTCTGCGTGCCGCTCATCATCACCGGGGTATAGCCCCCGCCGTGGGACCAGGCACTGGCCAGGTAAAGCCCGTTGACAGGGGTGCTGGATTCCAGGTGGGGCAGGTTTCGGTCATAACCGTATATGGCGCCACCGGTATTCCCGGTATAAAACACATTGGTCAGGGGGGTGCCGACTTCCATCTCCTCGATCATACCGGACAGGCCCGGAATCAAGGCCTTTTCCACGCGCTGGATGAACCGGGCCGCGATCCGCTCCTTTTCCCGGTTATAGGCCTGTTTTTGATTGTTGAAATAATCGTTTTCAAATTTCTGCCACCTTGCATAGTCACTCAGACAGATGATGGTCATGGTAGTTTTGCCTTCAGGGGAGTATCCCTTGAACAGGTTGTCGTACAGGGTAATGCCGATGCCGGATTCCGCCAGGTCGGCTTTGTTGAACAGATCGTTTCCTGACGGATCAGCCGTTCCGGCCAGGTCGATTTCATAGTCACGGATACCGGGCACCGGCTGATTCAGTCCCAGCCACACGACAAAACTTGACAATGAGGGCCTGCGCTGCTGCGCCTGTGCAGCAAATGACGTCGGCATGACCGCCGGCGGAACCAGGGAGTTCACCAGGGCCGGCACCGGGCAGTTGGCGATCACGGCTTTGGCCGGACACACCGTTCCCTTGTGATCCGAAACACCTGTTAGGGTTTTGTCCAAGTTGAAAAGAATCTGGCTCGCCCGGGTATTGAAATGGATACGGCCGTTAAAGTTTCGGATGCCTTGTGCCAGGGTGTTGCTCAGGTCCTGGGACCGGGCCTTGTAATATTGGCCCCCATGGACCAGGTACTCTCCGGTGGCAATGGCATAAAACAGTGCGTTCAGCTCTTCCGGGGGCTGCCCGTAATACCCTAAAAAAAGGGCCATGCAGGTTTTTACATCCGGGTCCGACACA
>JAABTZ010000549.1 GCA_011389605.1 Desulfobacteraceae bacterium | reverse complement strand
ACCCATGGCAAAAGCGGAACTGGCCCAACAATATTTAGAGTGGTTTGCCCCCTCAGTATCCTCTTCGAAATCGAATTCCTCCACCGGTTCAGTTTTGGCTCCATATGGCAGGCGTGACAAAAAACGGGGCATGGTCAGACCAATATACCTTGAGTCATCCGAGTCTCGAAGAGATCGCCAGGGGGCATACTCGGCAGTTTGCAGAATTTTTGTCAAATCCCGCGGATTCCCCAACTCCTGCCATGAATCCATGTTCATCAGACCTGGATCGGCGGCGGCAATAAACGGCGCATGGGCTGCTGCGGAAATCTTGGCCATGCCGTCAAGAATTTCCACATTTTGAGGAGTATGATCGAAGTAATAATCGCCGATCAGACAGCCGTAGGGCTCCCCACCCGGCGTACCATATTCATCCTCGTACATTTTTTTAAACAACGGGCTTTGATCCCAGGCGGTTCCCTTGAATTTTTTTAGGGTTTTACTTAAATCTTTCTTGTTCAGGTTCAAAACCCTGATCTTGAGATGCTCGTCGGTTTCCGTGTTGTTGACCAGATAGGACAATCCTCGCCAGGTTCCTTCCAGCTTCTGAAAATCCGGATGATGGATGACTAAATTAATCTGCTCGGTTAATTTTCGATCAATTTCGGCAATGATCAACTCAATGGTCCTGACGGCATCGTCGGAAATCAATGTAGTCTGTTCCAACGCCTGGGCCGCCAATGTTTGTACAGCGACTTGCACCGCCTCACGGGCCCGATCCGTCTTGGGTTTAAATTCCTTCTGAAGGAGCCCCTCAAATTCGCTCGTTTCAATGGTCTGGGCTTCTGCTGCTTCTTTCGCAGCCTCCTTGGTGACATTCGCCATAATCAACCCTCCCCTTCGGATTTATCAGCTTCTTTATCCGTTTTGCGTGTGGAAGACAAGGCCTGCATGAGTGCCGGATCGTTCAGAAGCCGGGCGACAAGCTCTTCCGCACCCCCCTTGCCATCCATATAGGTGATTAAGTTGGCCAATTGGGTCCGGGCTTTTAGCAGTTTGTTCAAAGAATCAATTTTTTGGGCCACTGCAGCCGGCGAAAAATCATCCATGCTTTCAAAGGTCAGGTCGATGCTGATATTGCCTTCTCCGGTCAGGGTGTTGGGAACCTGAAAGGCAACCCTTGGTTTGGCGGATTTCATGCGTTCATCAAAATTATCCACGTCGATTTCCAGAAATTTTCGCTCCGCTACAGCCGGTAATGCCTCTTCCGGTTTGCCGGACAAATCGGCCATCACCCCCATTACAAAAGGCAGGTTGATGGTCTGCTGCGCTCCATAGGTTTCCAGATCATACTCTATCTGGACCCTCGGGGCTCTGTTGCGTGCAATAAATTTTTGGCTGCTTGTTTTTCCTTTAGCCATATTGCCCTCTCCCTTCTTGGATATTTTTTGGATTTTGCCGGATAACTTATTAAACAAAAATTTTCAAAGACAGCGCCTGATATTGCTCGAAAGCATATATTGAATTAATTTCCGGTTGACTCCTCTTCACCGCTAAGCACCTGCACCTGGGACATTGCATTCGGAGATAGGTTCCGAATGATGTCCACAAAATTCAGACCCACAAGACGCTTGGCCCGTTTCAGCAACAAAGGCACCGGGCTGGATGGTTCATTCTGCTCATAATAGGCGATAACCATGTCCAGGGCTTTATGTACCTCCTGGTTTGATGTAATTCGCCCGGACAATGCCTGAGTTGATAATTCACCTGGGAAAAGTTCTTTTTTTTTGGTGTCTGTCAGGGATTCATCTGATTGGGTTGTCTTGTCGCTGAAATGGGTATTTTTTTTCTCGTTTGTCTGAAAAACCTCTAACTCATTCGGACTGTAGCCTTTACGCTCAAGGTAAATACCGGTTTTCATTTGCATCTGCTTCAAGACTTGCTCAAGCTTCTTAAAATCAGGTCCCATTGAAGACCCCACATGTGCAGTTAATATATGGTCCAGCGCATGGAGATGTCCGATACACCCTTGCAAAAACTGATTGGTGGTATGTAATTCCTGAATGTCAGCCTGGTCGAAAGCACCATCGATCAGAGCCATGGAAGGAAAATCGTCAGCCTTTGCATTAGGTACGCTAATTTCTCCTGATGCCAAAAGAAGGTGTTTCAGGCTCGGATGGGGCAAATGGGCAACGGTCGGTGCGCAAAGCGGCAAATTCATCAGGCGGGGAATGAATTTTATGGTGTCATGGTCGCTCATCACTGATGGAGCAGGGGAGAGAGAACCGATAATGTTCATTCGCTCCGTTGGATCGTTGTCGTCATCAGGATCCAATTGAGGAAATAATTGTTCCCAATAACGCTCCACAATACATCGCAACAAGGCGAGTC
>JAABTZ010000060.1 GCA_011389605.1 Desulfobacteraceae bacterium | reverse complement strand
TATCTTGCCTTAAAAAGTCTTTTCAGCCTGATTACCGGAGTGCTGATATGGGCATGGCTGTCCGTACTTGGGCTTGATTTTGCATTTCTCTGGGGACTGCTGGCGTTTCTGCTAAACTACGTGCCAAATATCGGCTCAATAATCGCCGCGGTGCCTCCTGTCCTGCTGGCCCTGGCCCAGCTGGGCATTTGGCCTGCAGCCCTGTGCTCGATGGGGTTTGTGGCAGTCAATGTGGTCATCGGCAATATTGTTGAACCGCGCTTTATGGGAAGCGGCCTGGGTCTGTCCACACTGGTTGTTTTTCTTTCCCTTGTTTTCTGGGGATGGGTATTGGGACCTGTGGGCATGCTTTTATCGGTTCCCCTGACCATGATATTTAAAATTGCTTTGGAAAGCAGCCCGGATGCCCGCTGGCTTTCGGTAATGTTAGACAGTGAGGCGGCAGCAGCGAGTCAGTCATCGGTTTTAAACCAGCAGGAAGCCAGTCCTGATTCGCCTCAAAACGGATAACCCTTTTTTAAAGCAGGCAGTTCTCATGCGCCTGAAACAAACTCTTGGTTCTTTATATTTTCTCTACTTCGGCGTACTGGGCATATATCTGCCCTTTTTCAATCTCTATTGCTACCGGCTGGGTTTCTCCGGCTTTGAAATCGGCACGCTTTCGGCACTGCGCACCCTTACCACTGCCATTTTCCCCCTGATCTGGGGGGCCATGGCAGACCGGTTTTCAATGCGCCGGCCCATATTTATTCTCTGCCACTTTGTCAGCACGTTTATCTGGGCTTTTTACCTGGTCACCGCTGAATTCTGGCCAATGCTTGCGATTACTGCCTTTTACGGAATCTTTTACGCACCCCTGATCTCGTTTCTGGAATCGTTTTCCATGGACCTGCTCGACAAGGAAAAAAACCGCTACGGAAGCCTGCGGGCCTGGGGGTCAATAAGCTTTATCATCATGGTCACTGGTGTGGGCCAGGCCATTGACCTGTTTTCAGTTGAAATAATCATACCCCTTATTCTTGCGGGGTCTTTGCTCCAGTCCATCCTGGCCGTCAAGGTGCCCAAAGCCGCAAAACCAGGCGGACTTGATTTTTCAGCAGGGGCCAGATTCCTTCTGGATAAACGGGTTGTGATTTTTCTTGCCGCGGCATTTTTGATGCTGGCAAGCCATGGCACCTATTATGGTTTTTTTTCCATCCACCTGGAAAACATGGGCTTTAGCGGCACATTTACAGGTTTTGCGTGGGCCCTTGCGGTTTTGGCTGAAATCATCGTCATGGTTTATTCAAAACCCATATTTCAAAAATTTTCCCATGAAAAGGTTTTGATTATATCCTTCGCCGCAGCCGGCCTCCGGTGGCTGGTTCTGGCCGGGGCGGGCACAGCGTGGCTGATCTTACTTACACAACCTCTTCATGCCTTTTCTTACGGGGCTTTTCACGTTGCCAGCATCCTTTACATCGACGCCCTTACCCCGGCGGCCGCAAAAACCCTGGGACAAGCTGTAAACAACGCCGTGACCTACGGTCTGGGCATCATGGTTGGATTTTTTGTCAATGGATATTTTTTCGAAATCATTGGAGCCAAGAGCCTGTTTACAGCAAGCGGGGTCATGGCCATAACAGGCGGACTGCTGCTGCTTATGGAAACCGCGGCCCGCAATCGGAAAATATCTTAACTATCCGCAGATTATGGCAAAACAACCAGAAAATAAAGGTGTCCTGCATGCTGCATGTGGCCTGCTGCGGTTTCGGCATAAATGCCTGTTCCCCAGAAAATATCTGCTCTTTTTTGGCCGGCAATGGCGCTTCCCGTGTCCTGGCTGCACATAAACCGGCTAAATGGCCTCCAGGTATCAATAATCCCCGGTATTTTGCATACCGGCTTTTGCGCGGATACAAACAACAGCGCCCCGGCCGGGCTTGTCTTTGGGTCCAGGGCCACGGACCTGCCGGGTGTCAGCCTCACACCCAGTGAGCCTTCAGGGCCGTTTTCCTTTTGTCTGAAAAAAACATACCTGGGATTGTAAAAAAATATCTCTTCCATTTCCCCGGGGTGTTTTTGAAGATATCGGGCAATGGCCTGCATTGACATTTCCCGGCGATCTATCTTGCCCTCATCTATTAAAAACCTGCCTATGCTGCGGTAAGGACGCCCGTTTGTAACGTCAAACTGGGCATGAATAAAGGAGCCGTCTTCAAAAACAATGCGCCCTGAGCCCTGCACGTGGAGAAAAAAAAGCTTTACGTAATCAGCCACCCAGGCGATAACATCTGCATTTGCTGCCATTGCATCAGTTGTTTCAATGATTCGCCGGTCATAATAGGGCACCACACGGCCCTCTGTAAGGCGGCCTGTGGCAAGACGCTTCACACAGCCCGCATCAAAGGCGGCTAAATCAACCCGCACCAGATCACGGGGCCTTGCATACACGGGATATTTAAAAAGGTCGGTTTTTTTTCTGCTGCCTTCCAAAACAGGCTCGTAATAACCTGTAAAAAGGACTGAAACCGGCTGCCCCTGTTCTTCATGAGCGTAAACACGGGCATTTTCCCGCAAGAAATCGCCCAGCTCCTCTGGCTGCGGATTTTTTTCAATTAATTTTTTAAACCGGCCCAGGCCGGCAATCAAATCCATGGCCGAATACGTATCCTGGCCAAAGACAATTTTTCGTGAAGCAGGCAGTTTTCCGTAATAACTTATACTTTGTTCAATGGCAGCAACAAGGTCTTGATAATCCAGATCATCTGAAAACACAGGATACTGATCTTTGTCAAGCATTGACATTTCAGCGCCTGAGACAGGGGATATGCAGCAAAGCATTACCAATGCCAAAGACAGAATGGCAGCCAATACAGCCCATGCTTTCTGCCTCATGTCAATTATCCGACCGGCTGTCATCCTCAATGCAGGACTCCATCTGCCTTGGCTTGTTTTCCACAGGTGCCGGGGTGCTTAGATCCTTGCGGTCTTCTTCCACCACGCCCATTTCCTGAAACTTTCTAGCTGAAACCAGAACCCGGCGCTCCAGGGTCCCCACGGTCTTGTTATAGGCGCTGACACTTTTATCAAGCTCCCGGCCCAGGCGGTTGAAATGATCAATCATGACATAGAGCCTGCCGTAAAGCTCACTGCCCAGGTCAACGACCGCACGGGCGTTTTCCACTGCCGATTCCTGGCGCCATGAATATGCAACGGTTTTAAGCAGGGTAATAAGAGTTGTGGGAGTGGACAGAATCACGCCCCGGGCTGCTCCTTGCTCAATAAGGCCGGGCTGGCAGGAAAGGGCCGCGCTGAAAAAATTTTCTCCCGGCATAAACAGAACAACAAACTCAGGTGTCGGCTCAAACTGCCTCCAGTAAGCTTTCTGGGCCAGGCGCATCATGTGGCTTCTAACCTGGGCGGCATGGCGTTCAAGGGGCTGGCCGTCTTGTCCCTGCTCACCGTTTTCCAGTGAATCAAGATAAGCGGCCAGGGGAACTTTTGCATCAATTACAATCTGGCGCCCTCCGGGCAGTTTCACGATCATGTCCGGCCTTAGCGCGCCGTCTTCTGTCCTGGCCGCAGGCTGTTCATAAAAGTCACAATGATCCTGCATACCCGCGATTTCAGCCACACGCCTCAAAGTCATCTCTCCCCAGCGGCCCCGGACCTGGGGCAGGCGCAGAGCCTGGACAAGCCGGCCGGTTTCCTTCTGCAGATCCTGCTGGGTACGGGCCATGGAAGAAACCTGCTCGGAAAGGCTGCCATATGCCTTTTGACGGGCCTGCTCCATGGCCTGGGCCTGGCGCTCGTATTTTTCCAGGGCATCAAAAAGCGGCTTGACCATGTCTGCAACAGCACGGCTGCGGCCTTCCATATCCGTTCGCGCTGCATCCAGATAACCGGAAAGCGTGGTTTTGGCAAGATCAAGAAAAGCCTGGTTGTTTTCCTGCAGGGCCCTGGAAGAAAGGGCTGAAAAACTTTCAGCCATGCGGTTTCGCATTTCTTCAACCATGGCTGTTTTTTCCATGGCGGCCCCAAGCTGCATCCTGCATTGCATGTATTGTTCATGAAGCTGGCTATGGCTTATCCGCAGCCGGCGGAGGCGCAAGCCAAATACCAAAAACCCCAAAGCCATGCCCGCAGATCCGCCTACGGCAAGCCCGGCGATAAGATAAAAGATTTCAGGGGAAAAAGAGACAGTCATCAATATCAGTTCAGAAAAACCTATGATCCGGATTTATCCGGAGATGTGGAATTGCGTATAAAATGACCACTTTTGCCCCCGTATTTTTCCAGAAGGCAAACTTCGGAAATGGTCATGGCCCGGTCATGGGATTTGCACATGTCATAAACAGTAAGGGCAGCAACACATGCCGCGGTCATGGCCTCCATTTCCACGCCTGTTGAATCGTCGGCCTGAACCAGAGCCTCTATACGAAAACTGCATGCCGCAGCATACGGATAAAAATCGATCTGCACATGCCGGATTTGAATGGGGTGGCACATGGGTATGAGCAAATGGGTCTGCTTGGCTGCCATGATACCGGCAATACGGGCAGTCTCTATCACATTGCCCTTGCGGCTCTGATTGGAAGCAACCTTTGCAAAGGTTTGTGCCTGCATGGATATTGTGCTGGATGCAACAGCCCTGCGACGGGTGATCTGTTTATCACCAACATCAACCATCCTCACCCGTCCCTTTTCATCCAGATGGGTAAATTCTTTCATGCTCAGCAACCCCCGCCGGGTTCAGGAAAAATATTCGGTTTTGGCCGTCACCCGGCTTTTGACGGCATCGATTATCCGTGTCATGCAGGAAAGCACGTTTTCCCTGAAATCACCGGCCACGGCAATCAACATAATATCATCGCCAACGCTCAGATCCGTCTTATGGGTAATTTCAACAAGAATTTCCACAATGCCCGGTTGCTTTTTTTCAGACTCAACGATCTGGCTTATCAGTTCACGGCGAACCTCCATGCGTACTCCCGACACCGGGCTGCCATCACGCGATGTGGCTCTTACCACTCCATTGTGAGTCAAAATCATTCCCACCCGGTCATAGTCGGGATGAGCCCTTATTTTTTCAACAAGCTGATTCTGGTCCATTGCCAGCTCCTTTAGCTCTTTTTACGAGTGCATCAATCTTGATGGAACCGTAAAAAGTAAGTTTTGGATGGCGCCGTAAAAAGTTCAAGATCCAGGTTTGCGCAATTTTAAGAATGCAGCGTACTTAGCCGTACGTCAAATTCTGAAAAATCGCGCGTAACGCAGATATTGGACTTTTTACGGGCCCATCAATCTTGCGGTTTCAAGATCAGCCGGAGTGTTGATATTAAAAAATGTATCAAGGTTCGGATCTGCCGCCAACACTTTTGATGCCGGAATAATTTTAACCCGCAGATTTTCAAATACCCGGCGGATCTTGAATTTCTCCTGGCGTATATGCCTTTGCACCACATTCAGAGTCTGCCTGGAATATAGGGCAAAAAGCGGCTCCAGCCCCGAGGGAGTTTCCGGCATCACTGCGTCCAATCCGGGTTCGGCTTCCGATAATACCAAATCCAGAACAGATCTGCGTACAAAAGGAATATCACAGGCAGCCACGAAAATATAAGGCGTGTCTGCATAAAACAAACCCGTATGAATACCTGTAAGAGAGCTTCTGGCTGAAAACAAATCCGTAACCAGATCTGCATTCCAGGGCAAGTAGGCAACAGGATCATGGGCTACTATGAACACCCTGGGAAATACTTCCTGGAAAAGGGAAATTATCGGATCAATGACCGGCCGTCCGTGCAATTCAATAAAAGCCTTGTTTATGCCGTCAAAACGGGAACTTCGTCCCCCGGCCAGAACAATCCCGCTGCAGGAAAGCTTCATCTTATCTCCTGAAAAACAAAATCTTGATCTCACAGGCATCAATAGTATAGACTGTTTTTATTTTCAATTATTTTTGTTATAAACGGGCATGTAAAACATTCGCCGTTTTATATAGACAACATAAGCAGGTATCCGGCCATGACCGTCCGCAAAACCATATGCGATGCAGCAGACATTGAGCGCATGCTCTTTGGACTGGCTTCAAAAATTCTGGAATCCCGTAAAGATCCTGGCAATATGGCTCTTGTGGGAATACACACCCGCGGGGTTTTTCTGGCAAGAAGGATCAGGCAGCAAATCGCACGGATTGCCTCTCTTGACATTCCAGCAGGTGAAATGGACATCAACCTGTACCGGGATGACTGGACAGGAATCTCTCATCAGCCTGAAGTCAGGTCTACCCGGATTGATTTCAATGTCAATCACCGGCAGATCGTACTCGTCGATGATGTTCTTTACACCGGGCGCACCATTCGGGCAGCGCTGGATGCCATTATAGACTTTGGCAGACCCGAAAGAATTCAACTGGCCGTTTTAATTGACCGGGGGCACCGGGAACTGCCCATACAGGCAGATTATACCGGCCGGTTCGTAAAAACCCAAAGAGATGATTTGGTTAATGTACTGCTGAGTGAACATGACAGCATCGATTGCGTGGACCTGATCTCCGGTTAGAAACACAGGCGATACAATTACTTTATTAGTACAAGGCCTTATACCCGAGGGATATAAAAAGCCATGGGGAAAAAGCAGCATCTCAATAATGCACCGGAAATCATAGAATTAGGCGTGATTACAGTTTCCACCACCAGAAGCGGCAAAGATGACAAAAGCGGGCTCTGGATTAAAAAACAGGCGGAAAAGGAAGGCCACAGGGCTGCAGCCTACCGGATAGTATCAGACCAGCGTGATCTTATCGTACGGTCAGTTACAGAAACCATTTTTGACCATGGACTTCATGTTCTGATATTAACCGGGGGCACCGGGATTGGATTGACCGATGTGACAATAGAGGCTGTCAGGCCTTTGTTTGCCAAAGAGATGAACGCATTTGCAACTCTTTTTACCCGGCTTAGTTTTGAAAAAATTGATTCAGCAGCCCTGCTGTCCAGGGCTGCAGCGGGCATAATTGACAAAACAGCTGTTTTTTGCCTGCCGGGCAGTCTGAATGCATGCAAGCTGGCCTGCAATGAACTGATTTTCCCTGAAATCAGACACATTGCAGCCCATCTGGTCAAATATGCCGAAAAAATTTGAGCTTAAAAACATCTTCTTATATCTTATAAAGGAGAATTTACCATGTTCGGTATAGGCATGCCCGAACTGATTGTCATCCTGGCCCTGGCCCTGATTGTATTCGGCCCCAAGAAACTTCCGGATCTGGCAAGGTCCCTGGGAAAGGCGATCAATGAATTTAAAAATGCAACCCAGGATCTCAAAGAATCCATGGACAGCGAATTAAAGGATGTAAAAAAACCCTTTAAAGACGCTGCAAAAGACTTCGGCCAAATAGAAAACAAACCCGGGCCCACAGCAGACGAAGCCTATTCGTCTCCCCTGGACAAAGAAAAACAACCCGCAAGTCCGGAAGACTTTTCAGCCGATCCTGACAAAAGCACGGAGCCTTATGATACTGACGTAAACCAGGCTTCTTTTGACCCGGAATTCAAAAATCAACCCGAAAAAACCGAACCCCGCGATGGATGAAGAAGAAAAACTTCCGCTAACCGAGCATCTCGAGGAGCTCAGAGACAGGCTTATACGCTGCTTTATTGCCATTTTCGGCGGATTTGTCATAGCCTATATTTTCAAGGAAAAACTTTTCCGTATTTTGACCCGGCCTCTGATACAGGTAATGGAGCAGGGTGACACCCTTATTTTTACAGGCATACCCGAGGCATTTTTCACTTACCTGAAAGTTTCCCTGCTGGCCGGCTTTATGCTTGCGGCTCCTGTGGTCATCTATCAATTCTGGATGTTTGTGGCCCCGGGCCTATACAAAAACGAACGCCGGCTGATGATTCCCATCGTTTTTGTCTCGGCATTTTTCTTTATAGGCGGCGCCCTGTTTGGCTATTTTCTGGTATTCCCATTTGGTTTCAAGTTCCTTTTAGGCTTTGCCTCTGAAACCATCCGGCCCCTGCCTTCCATGCGGGAGTATTTAAGCTTCTCGTCCAAGCTTTTGTTTGCATTTGGCTTTGTTTTTGAACTGCCCATTGTAATCACTTTTTTGGCCCGGCTGGGGCTGGTAAGTGTTGCTTTTCTGAAAAAAAATCGAAAATACGCCCTGCTGCTTTTTTTTGCAGGCTCGGCTCTTTTGACTCCCCCGGATGTGATCACCCAGATTATGATGGCAATTCCAATGATGATGCTTTACGAAATCAGCATTATAGGGGCACGCATATTCGGCAGGTCAAGGCAGGCAAAAGATCCGGAAGAGGAAGCCAACGATTAGGGACAAGACCTTTGACCGGTGATTTTACGCAGGCGATTGCCGTCAGTGTGTTTAAATATAATTGACATCTATGACAAATATTGATATATATACTTTCGACTTTACGACTTTAGATGGACCTGTAAAAAATCTTTTCTACAGGCAGTTTTAAGTGATTAAGTATTAAGTAAAATCAAGAAGTTATTTATCATTTGGCGATTATATCAGTTTTAGAACTTTTACAGTACCACCCACTTTAGAATCAAGGATAGTTGATATAATTAGACGGCAAAGTAATGTTTTCTTAACAAGTTTTGCGCAAGGAGGATGAAATGAAAAAACGATTTGCGATCCTGGCTTCAATAGCGTGTGTAGTTGCGCTGTTTTTAGCTGCAGGGCTTTATGCAGGCACCAGCTGCCCGGATGTCATTGAAATGGAAAACCAGGAAGCCTTTGACGGCCATCGAATGCCGGTTGTTGCCTTTGACCACGGAACCCATTACAAAGCTGACGGCTACGGCATTGGCTGCGGGGAATGCCACCATGATGAAAACGGTGAACCCCTGGCAGAGCTCAAGGAAGGCGACGAAGCTCAGGGATGCTTTGAGTGTCATAACGGAACAGGGCCGGGCACTCCCAAGGATTTCATGGGCCCACCGCCTGATGCAGAAGCTTTGAATTCCTACTACACTGCCATACATGTCAACTGTGTTGGATGCCATAAGCAGCAGGGCGGACCGGTTGCATGCAACCAGTGCCATGTAAAACCAGAATAGACAGAAACAGCACTGCATAGGTATAAGTCTGGCATTATTTTACGCCCCATGAACCGGAACTTCCGGTTCATGGGGCGTTTTTTATGCCGTAAAACAAATAAAGTTCTAAGCTGGTCGTTTCAAAGCTTCTGCGATGTAAGAAGTTTTTTGCGGTAATTTTCAGCCGCCCGGACAAAGGCCGGTGCCCAGCCGGAGATTCCCAGGCAATGGATGTGGGTGTAGGTGGCAAGAACATTTTTATAACACAAGCCGTCTTTTTGATTGATGATACCCCGCCCTTTTTTCATGGAAAACACCAGGTCCGACTCCTGCCCCCTGAAGTCCAGGACCCGGGAATAATGAAACTCATGGCCGCGTATCTGCGTGCCTGAAGGGAAATACGGATTTGGCCCGTCAATATCGGCAATTGTATATCCATGCCCCTGGGGCCGCCGGGAAAAACCAAAAACAACAGGAAGAACTCCTGCCATTGGGTAGGTCTTATGGTCAAGAACAAGGGAATCTCCCAGATACATCAATCCCCCGCACTCGGCGTAAACAGGAAGGCCGGATTCTGCAGCGGACTTGACTGCATTGCGCATTGCTGCATTTTGCGCCAGCTGGCCGGCATGAGTTTCAGGAAACCCGCCGCCGATATAAAGACCGTGAAGATCACCCGGAAGATCGGAATCGGTAAGAGGGCTCAAGTAAGAAATTTTTGCGCCCAGGGCAATAAGGGCATCCAGATTTTCAGGGTAATAGAATTGAAAAGCTGAATCCCGGATAACACCAATGTGAACACCCACAGGCGAATCGGAGGAATCAGCCACGTTACCGAATCCGGAATCACGGATGAAATCCTTGACATGTCCGGGGACCAAACTATTGACAGCCGCCTTCCGGGCGGCTGAAACAACAAGGTCAAGATCAACATGAGACCGCACCGCCCTGGCAGCCGACTCAATTGCCCCTGAGGCCAGGCTGTGTTCAGCAGTGGGAATAAGCCCCATGTGCCGTTCAGGAAAGTCTTCCTGTCTAAGCTTTGGAATGGCGCCAAAAACCGGCACCTGGCAATGAGTTTCAATACTGGTGCGAAGGATTCTTTCATGGCGGGCCCCTGCCACCCGGTTTAAAATCACCCCGCAAATCTTTACATCCGGATCAAAATGCAGGCAGCCAAGCACTATGGCCGCCATTGTCCGAGTTGTCTTGGTGCAGTCCACGCATAAAACAACGGGCGTATCAAGCATCTTGGCAAGAGAGGCCGTAGAGGTGCTGCCCTGGGCATCGAGACCATCATAGAGACCGCGGTTTCCTTCTATAACGGCCAGATCAGAATTTGCACAATGGTGATAAAAGGAAGCCTGCACGCAGGAGGGTGGGAAAAGAAATGGATCTAGATTGTGGCAGGGCCGGCCGGCGGCCATGGCCAGCCAGCCCGCGTCAATATAGTCAGGGCCTTTTTTAAAGGGAGCAACTATTAAGCCTGACTGCGAGAGAGCAGATATCAAACCGATGGAAACAACGGTTTTTCCGGAGCCGCCGCGCAACGCGGCAATCAGTATTCGGGGTA
>JAABTZ010000005.1 GCA_011389605.1 Desulfobacteraceae bacterium | reverse complement strand
AACAAGCTGGAAGAAAAAATCTGTCTGCTGGTAGCCGACCAGAACCTGGGATTTATAATGAGCATTGCAGATCAGATTTATATAATGGATGCCGGCCGCGTCAAACTCTCTGGAACCAGAGACGAAATAAAAAAAGAAGATATTGAAAAATTCATAGCATTGTAAGCTGCAAAATTCGGAGAGACAGATGATGGGTTTGAAACAATTTGATCTCACAGGCAAAACCGCTGTGGTCACCGGAAGCTCCAAAGGACTCGGAGAAGCCGCAGCCACCGCCCTGGCCGGGGCAGGGGCAGATGTTGCCATATGCGGAAGAAACCGGGCCGACATTGACCGGGTGGTGAACAGAATCCGGGAGCTCGGCCGCAATTGCCAGGGCTTTGAACTGGAGGTGAGCTCCGGGCAGACAGTGGAGAAAGGTGCCAGGCAAATCCTGGACCATTTCGGCAAAATCGACATCCTGGTCAACAATGCCGGCACCAATCACCGGGTACCGGTACTCCAATACCCGGAGGAGGAATGGGACCGGGTGATCAATACCAACCTCAAGGGCTATTACCTGGTGGCCCGGGCCCTGGTACCGCAGATGATAGAAAGAGGATGGGGCAAGGTGATAAACATCAGCTCTATTCTGGGCTCTGTGGCCCTGGAAAACCAGCTTGCCTATGCCTCCTCCAAGGGCGGCGTCAACCAGATGACCAAGGTCATGGCCCTTGAATGGGCAAAAAAAGGCGTGAGGGTCAACGCCATTGCCCCCACCTATTTTGAAACCGAAATGGTCAGGCAGATCTCCTCGGACAAGGAGCGTTTCAACTTCATCAACGAGCGAACCCCCATGGGCCGTTGGGGAAAACTGGAGGAAATCGAAGGCATTGTGATTTTCCTGGCCAGTCATGCCTCGGATTTCATTACCGGCCAGAGCATCCTCATCGACGGGGGGTGGACCATATGGTAGGATGTAAAGCAGGTGCAGGGAGGTTCCATGACAAGCGAATATGATGCCAGGCCGTGGCTCAAAAATTATCCGGACTGGTTTGTGCCGGCCCTGCCGGAAAATCCCGAAACCGTGCTGGACAAATTTCTGCGGACTACTGCCGCTGATCCCGGAATGGACTGCATCCATTATTTTGATGTTTCGTTTTCCTACGGACAGATCCGGGAAATGGCAGCAGCCCTGGCAGCCGGGCTGGCGGATAAGGGACTGGCCGCAGGCGACCGGATGCTGATGGTGATGCAAAACATTCCACAGGCAGTGATTGCATCCATTGCCGCCTGGATGCGCAAGGCTGTGGTGGTTCCGGTCAATCCCATGTACACGGCACGGGAAATTGATCACCTGCTTGCCGACAGCGGGGCAAGTGTTATCATCTGCGAGGATCTTCTTTACGAAAAGGCCGTAAAACCCATTGCCGGCAGCCGCCCTGTGATCACCACATCGGCCCTGGACCTGCTAGGCAAAGGCAAAACGCTGCCCCAACAGCTCCAGGGGATTGGCAAACAAACATTTGATCATGCAACCGACTTTGTCGAACTCATAAAAGAGGCGGCCGGAAAATCACCTGAATCCACCCGTCCCCATGCTGATGACCTGGCATACCTGGTATACACTTCCGGCACCACCGGGCCGCCCAAAGGTGCCATGATTTCGCACGCCAACATAGATCACACCTGCTGGATCTACGAGTCGGCCTGCCGGCTTGACAGCTCCGATGTGGTGCTGGGCGTGGCCCCGCTGTTTCATATCACCGGCATCGTGGCCCACCAGGCCATTGCATTTCACCTCGGCGTCCCCATGGTCCTGCACAACCGTTTTGACGCCGAAGACGTGCTGCGGCTGATCGAAAAATACCGGGTCACCTTTACAGTGGCTTCCATCACGGTCTACATCGCCCTGTTAAACCATCCAGGGCTGAAACACTACAATATCTCCCATTTTCAAAAAGCCTACAGCGGAGGAGCGCCTGTGGCGCCGGGGACGGTGGACAAATTCCGGCAAACCATGGGCCTGACCATATACAATGTTTACGGGTTGACCGAAAGCACGTCTCCTGCCACCATCACGCCCCTGGGAGAACAGGGGCCGGTAGATGAAGAATCCGGCGCCCTGTCAGTGGGTCTGGTGATTCCCGGACTGGAGGCCTGGATCGTTGATGTCAGCGAGCCGCAAAAAATTCTGCCGCCGGGCAGGGAGGGCGAACTGGTGCTGCGCGGGCCCAGCATTGTCAAAGGATACTGGCAGAAACCCGAAGAGACCGCCAGGGCCATTGACAACGGCAGATTTTACACCGGTGACGTGGCCAAGATCGACGAGCAGGGCTGGTGCTATATCGTGGACCGGAAAAAGGATTTAATCAATGTCTCGGGATTCAAGGTGTGGCCCAGGGACGTGGAGGACATCCTCTACCAGCACCCTGGGGTCAGGGAAGCCGCGGTAATAGGAATTTTTGACGAATACCGGGGCGAAACCGTAAAAGCCGTTGTTTCCTTAAACGACGGGTATACCGGCAGGGTCGAACCAAAAGAGCTGATCGGATTCTGCAAGGATCGCATGGCCGCATACAAGTACCCGCGTGTTGTTGAAATAGTTGATCAGATTCCCAAAACCCCGACCGGCAAGATTCTGCGACGACAACTCAGGTCAAAGAATTCCGGATAAACCTGCACTTGGACCTCTTGGATTTCGTGGTTATTGTATATGATGAATTTTATAAATATCTTTATATAGAAACCAAATAAGGAGTATATTGCAATGGCCTTGATGACCGGAAAAGAATACATTGATTCCCTGCGGGAGCTGGACCTGGAAGTCTATTTCATGGGGGAAAAAATAACAAAGGTAGTGGATGAGCCCATGTTTGCCCCCCATATCCATACCGCGGCCATGACCTACGAACTGGCCCATGATCCCGAGTATCGCGAAATAATGACAGCCACTTCCAATATAAGCGGGGAGACGGTCAACCGGTTTACCCACATCCACCAAAGCATCGACGATCTGGTCAAGAAAGTACGCATGATGCGGCTTTTAGGTCAGAAGACCGGTACCTGCTTTCAGCGCTGCGTGGGCCTTGACGCCTTAAACGCACTTTATGTAACCACCTATGACATGGATCAGAAACTGAGCACTGATTATCATGACCGGTTCCGAAACTTTCTGGCCCATGTGCAGTCCAAGGACCTCATGTCTGCCGGGGCCATGACCGATCCCCGGGGGGATCGCAGCCTCCGGCCCTCCAAGCAGAAAAATCCCAATGCCTATCTGCGGATAATTGAACGAAACAACGACGGCATCATTGTCCAGGGGGCCAAGGCCCATATCACCGGTGTGATCAACTCCCATGAAATCGTGGTGCTGCCCACCCGGGCCATGGGCGAAGAAGACGCCGATTATGCAGTTTCTTTTGCAGTTCCTGTAACCACCAAGGGCTTGAGCTATATCTTCTCCCGCCAGACCAATGATACCAGGCGCCTGGACAGCCCCCTGGACTCGGGCAACCCAAAATACGCCATTGTGGGCGGAGAGGCGGTTATTGTCTTTGACAAGGTATTTGTTCCATGGGAACGGGTGTTTATGGCCGGAGAGCAGGCATTTGCCGGACAGCTGGTGGAAACTTTCGCCGGATATCACCGCTCAAACTACGGCGGCTGCAAGGTGGGCCTGGCAGACGTGGTGATCGGAGCCTCTGACTGGATAGCCGACGCCCACGGCGTGGGCCGGGCCTCCCACATAGTGGACAAACTCACGGAAATGATCTCCATGGCCGAAACCTGCTGGTCCTGTGCACTTGCCTGTTCCTACGAGGGGGCCAAAACCCCGTCGGGCGCCTATAACATCAATCCCATGCTCGCCAATGTCACCAAACTCAACATCACTGAAATGGTCTATGAATGGATGCGCCTGGCCCAGGACATTGCCGGCGGCAAAATCATCACCCTCCCCTCGGAAATGGATTTATCCCAGCCGGAATTAAAGGAAATTCTCCATGAGTGTTTCCGGGGCCGTGAGGGCGTGGAGGTGGACGACATTTTCAAG
>JAABTZ010000004.1 GCA_011389605.1 Desulfobacteraceae bacterium | reverse complement strand
CAAGATGCTGCGGCTGGTGGAAAACATGTCCGTGGGCGCCGGTCTTCCCGAGGCCATGCACGGTGCGGGATCCCCTGCCGCCCAGAAAATTATGATTGCAAGAAGAAGCGGCATTGAACAAAAACGGGCCATGGCCGAAACCATCGCCAGGATACGCAAGGACGACAATTTTGAAAAAATCACCGGCAAGGCCGAAGATGTCTACTGGCAATCGGTTAAGACCCGGGCCAGCGAAAAATCCGGAAAAAAAAGCAGCCGGGAACCTGAAGACCACTCCTGATTTATGGCCCTGCTGATACAGGTCCGATTTTGCGGGGGGTGCAATCCGGATATCGACCGGGGCGGCATTGTACGGCAAATCATTTCCGTTCTGGGAAAAAAGGCGGCATGGACCTTTGATGCCCACCCCCAACAGCCCATCGACCTGGTCCTGCTCGTCAACGGATGCCCCCATGCATGCATGGAAGAAGATGCCCGCCCCCTGTCCGGATCTGCCCCGATGATTTCGATCCAGGGCCTGCACCTGGATCGAAATCCCGTGGCCGAACCTGATCTGGCATTGTGTGCAGCCAATAAAATCATTGCAATGGCAACACAGTAAACCTAAATTATCACTGCCCCCGGCAGGTCACGGCAGGTCATGGCTGCAACCTTTCCCGCCTCCATTAATATGTCATTATTTTCAAATAGTTGTCAAAAATTTAAAACAATTCTATACTCCATCTTTATAAATACTTTTGAAAAAGTAATAAGATTATGATTGACAGAACTATATTGGAGCTTTACTTTAATTTTGATGATTTATTTAATACCGGGGCTTTGCTTCCCGAATTAATGATCAAATTAAAAGCCAGCTTTTCAGGCTTTACAAAAAAAAGACCCATCCAAAAACAACCGGAGGAATGATGCGAACCAAACAAGAGTATATCGAGGGGCTAAAAAAGCTGCGCCGCAACCTGTATTTCAACGGCGGCAAGATTGACCGCGACGATGAAATGCAGCAGCAGGCCTTAAACGTCATGGGCGTAACCTTTGATGAAGCCGCAAGCCCCGAGGGCGAAGGCCTTTGCACTGCCACTTCCCACCTGACCGGCGAAAAGATCAACCGATTCACCCACGTGCACCAGTCTGCCGAAGATCTTCACAAAAAGCAGGACATGACCCGCTATCTTTGCAAAAAAGTCGGCGGCTGCATACAGCGCTGCATGGGCGTGGACGCGCTAAACGCCATTAACGCGGTTTCCTTTGAAGCCGACAAGCTCAATAACGGAAACACCGAGTACCACAAGAACTTTTTGAAATGGCTTGAATACTTTCAGAAAAACGACCTGGTTGGCTGCTGCGCCCAGACAGACATGAAAGGCGAGCGCTTAAAGCGCCCGGCCGAACAGACTGATCCGGACATGTACATGCATGTCACTGAAAAGAAAAAAGACGGCATCGTGGTGCGGGGCTGCAAAGTTCATATATCCGAGGCCTCCATTGCAGACGAGATACTGGTGGTGCCCACCCGTGCCCTGGGCCCCAATGAAAAAGATTATGCCGTGGCCTTTGCGGTGCCGGCAGACCACGAAGGACTCATCCAGGTGGTCCATCCCCACGGCTCCAGAAAACGGGATCATTTCAAAAGAGGTTTTGACGGCGGCTACACCGACTCCTACATCATCCTCGACGATGCCTTCATTCCCTGGGATCGGGTCTTTCTGTGCGGCGAAAACGATCACGGCGGTATCTGCGCCCTTCTGTTCGCCCTGTTCCACCGCCACAGCTATTCCGGCTGCAAACCGGCCTTAGGCGATGTACTGCTGGGCCTGGCAGCCACAGCTGCCGAATACAACGGTATTGAAAAAACCTCCCATGTGCGTGAAATGTTTGCCGAAATCATCAAGATCACCGAGCTTGGATATGCAGCCGGCTACACAGCATCGGATCTTGGCAAGCCGGAAGTCTACATACCCGGCATGGGACAGGCCCCCTACGGTCCCGGAAGCTACATTCCGAATTCCATTTACGCCAACGTGGGCCGGTGCCTGACCGGAGAAGCAGTCTTTCACGAGCAGGAAATGCTGTGCAACATTGCAGGCGGCTTTCCGGCAACATTCCCCTATGAAAACGACATCAACAACCCGGAAATAAAACCGCTTCTGGAAAAATACCTCAACCGCAATCCAAACGTGCCGGTTGAAGACCAGATCAAGTTCTGGCTTTATTTCATAGACGCCACCTGCTCGGGTGCAACCGGAAGCATGAACTACGGCAACTACCATGGCGGCGGCTCGCCCATCATGGAACAGATCGCCATAACCTCCCAGTATGACATCAAGGCGCGCAAGCGCATCGTCAAGGAACTGGCGGGAATCAAAGTCAAATAAAAACAAGAGGGGCGCTTCGGCAGCTTTCAGGAGGCGCCCCTTTCAACCCTTATCCAGTTTCCGTTATCCTGCCCGAAGCCTGTTGACTTACCCTGCGCCTGAAAAGTTTTTCCGCTGCCTGACTGTTTGAAAAAACAATGTTCACAGGAATTTTGGCAGTTTTAAATTGCATTTAGCCACAAAAGATTATTCAAACCTTTTATCAAGCAAGGAGAGGATTCAATGAGAACCAAGCAGCAGTGGATAGACGGCATCCACAAAATGAAACCCAACCTGTATATAGGCGGCGAAAAAATCGACAGAAAAGATGAACGGCTGATTCCGTCCATCAACGTCATGGGAAAAACCTTTGACCTGGCGGCCATGCCGGAGCATGAAGACCTGCTGACTGCCACATCCCACCTGACCGGTGAAAAGATCAACCGGTTCTGCCATGTCCATCAGACCGTGGAAGACCTGCATAAAAAGCAGGACATGACCCGCATGCTCTGCCAACAGGCAGGCGGCTGCATACAGCGGTGCATGGGCGTTGACGCCTTAAACGCCATTTACACGGTCTCTCACGAAGCCGATAAGGGCAACAAGGGCGCCACCGAATACCACGAAAACTTCAAGAAATGGCTCAAACGTTTCCAGAGCGAGGATCTGGTGGGATGCTGCGCCCAGACCGATGTTAAGGGCGACCGCCTGAAACGGCCCAGCCAGCAGCCTGACCCGGATTCCTACCTGCGGGTGGTGGAGAAAAAAAGCGACGGCATTGTAGTGCGGGGATGCAAGGTTCATATATCTGAGGCTGCCATTGCCGATGAAATCCTTGTCACTCCCACCCGGGCCCTGATGGAGGCAGACACCGACTATGCCGTGTCCTTTGCCCTTCCGGGAGACTGGGACGGGATCAAACAGCTGCTGACAACCCACAACTACCGCGACCGCCAGTATTTCCCCAAGGGGTTTAACGCTGGCAGTTGTGATTCCTACGTGGTTTTCGACGACGTGTTCGTGCCGTGGGAACGGGTGTTTCTGTGCGGGGAAAATCAGCACGGCGGCATTTTGGCCCTGCTGTTTGCCCTGTTTCACCGCCACAGCTACTCGGGCTGCAAGCCGGCCCTGGGCGACCTGATGCTGGGCACCTGTGCTCTGGCAGCCGACTGTAACAACATCACCAAGGCCAAACATGTCACCGACAAATTTGCCGAGATCATCAAGGTCACGGAATTGGCCTATGCCGCCGGATTTACCGCCTCGGCCATGGGCAAGCCGGAGCTCTACATCCCGGGCGCTGGCTTCCGCCCCTACGGACCGGGCAACATGATCCCTCATTCCATCTACTGCAACGTGGGCAGGTGCCTTACCGGAGAGTCAGTTTTTCATGAGCAGGAGATTCTGGCGGAAATCGCCGGGGGCATGCCCGCAACCTTCCCCTATGAAGGCGAATTCGTCAATCCGGATACCAGGGATCTGGCATACAAATACATCACCCGCAGTCCGCACATGTCCCCGGAAAACCAGGCCCAGCTCTGGCGCCACATCGGTGATATCGCGATTTCGGCAAAAGGGGGATGCTCCATGTACGGGGCGCTTCACGGCGGCGGCTCCCCGGTTATGGAAAAAATTGCCATTACTTCCCAGTATGACATTGACGCCAGGCGCGACATGGTTAGAAAAATCGCCGGAATGACAGAAGAATAGCAGAATCATGTAATAGGATTACAACTGATGCACCAGAGGCTGGCCCGGGCTGGCAACCGGAAAATATGGAATGGTTTGACCGTCCAGGCTCCCGATAAAAGCGGTTTTGCGATCCTTTCCCCCGAAACAGATATTGGTCGGCCGCCGGAGAACTTCCATCCGGCGGTCTTCTAAAACAATGTGAAGCTCACGGTCCGGGGCAATATATCCCACCGCCCCCCACGCCGGAAATGTAATCCACAGATTGCCCGCCTCATCCAAAGCGCAGCCGTCGGGGAATCCCAGATCCCCAAGGGGTTGGGGTCCGTAGGTTTCCCGTGAACCCAGGCTGCCGTCCTTGCTGATTTGAAACCTGACAATTGCGCGTCTGGTGGTTTCTGCCACATACAGATAAGTACAATTTGTATCCACGGCAACACCGTTTGCAAAATAAAGCCCATCTGCAACGATCCTGGCACGGTTGTTTTCGTACAAGACAACGCTGCCGTCAGGCAAAGGCTGCCGAAGGGCCTCTTCAAGATCCCCTGCTGTGGAGTTTGAAACCCAGAGCCGGCCCTGCAGATCCATGAAAGGAAAATTGGGGGTGGGCATGGGCTGGCCGTCTGCTTCTGTAAACAAAACCCGATGGGTGCCGTCAGGAGCCAGGGACTGGACCTGCCCGTTTCCTATATTGGCGACAATGCAATTGCCATGCGCATCCAGGCAAATACCGTTTGGCACCCCGCCAAGATTTCCATAAAAATCAGTTTTTCCGTCCGGGGCGATCCGGGCGCAGCAGCCGCGGGCATCCGCAGTTACAAGATATCCCCCGGAATCGGCCATAACCCCTTCAGGCCGGGCAAGCCCGGAGCCAATGGTTTTAATCAGATCAGACATGAGCCGCTCCTGTTGCTGGACAAATCGGTTTTAATTTATACCTGGTGCTCTTTTCGCAGCAGGTCATTGACTGTTTTAACCGGATTAAATGTGATCAGGGGAACCTCCACAAACACGGTATTCCATCTGGCCATGGCACCGTTCCACAAGCCCGGATGCTCCAAAGCCTTTAAATCCTTGCCGTCCTTTGACTTCACTGATATAAACACGGCCTGATCATCCACGAACCGATGCAGATCAAACTGCCTTCCGCCGGCATCCCGGAGGCTTGCCACAATATCGACCGGATTGAAATGGGTAAGCCCCTTTGCGATCTTTTGCTGGCTGGCTGAATCCGGGTCAATCTGTGCGCTTTCAACGATCTGAACAGAAAGCCCGCCTTCCTTGTCCCGAACCCAGAATGGCCCGCCTCCTGGCTCGCCCGTGCTTGGCACCATGCCGCAAACGCGCAGGGGACGGTTGAGACGGTCTGAAAGAAAAGCTTTTTTGCGGTCCGTGGAAGCGTCCCTGAAGTAATCAGGCAGCCGGACTCCCAGATCTTTTTCCACAAAAGCAGCGGCTTCATCCAGATCAGATACCCTAGCCGGACTTCCTGCCAGCTGCTGCTGAAACCGGCGAATCTGTTTTTCAAGTTTCACAAGATATCCGCCCAGGGCCTTTTTCCACAGATGGTTTTCTTTTTTCAGCCGGTCGGGAACCACATTGTCGATGTTTTTGATAAAAATAAGATCTGCGCCCAGGTCGTTGAGATTTGCTATCAGCGCACCATGTCCACCGGGCCGGAACACCAGGCGGCCTTCTGAATCCCGAAAAGGCCTGTTTTCCATGTCCACGGCAATGGTATCGGTTGCCGGAGACTGGGTGGAGAAATTGACTTCATATCTGAGCCCGTAGGCCTGTTCATAGTTTTGGCATTTCTCTTCCAGAAGGTTCTCAAATCTGTTTTGATGTTCGGGCGAAACGGTAAAGTGCAGCCGGCATATCGTGTTTCCATCACGGGAATAGGCAGCCGCCTCCACCAGGTGCTCTTCAAATGATGTGCGGGGGCCGTCGGCATAGCGGTGGAAAAGTATCAGACCCTTGGGGGTGGCGGCATAATCAAGACCTTTTTCCGTTAGCAAAAAATTAAGAAGAGGTGTAAAATCTCCCTGCTGGCGCAGCTTTTCTGCATCCAGCCCGTTTTGATGCATTTTTTCAGCCAGGGCCGCGTAGAAAGCAAACTGGTCGACCTTCTCCATAAACTCGCAGGCTTCATCATTTTCAGCATCCTGAGCTTTTTTTTCAGCACACAGATCTTCGAAATTAACCACGGAATGCTCGCCCGCGACCTTGAGCAGAGCTTTAAACATTCGCGTGGCAGCACCGGAAGCCGGCACGAACTTAATGACCTCACGGCTGGATATCGCCTTTTCATAGGCCCGGATATAGGCATCCAGCTCTTCATCTGCCAGTCTTTTAATTCCGTCTCCAACTGTGCAGGGGCGATCCAGATCTGCATATGGCGCACCTTGTTGAAATACAAAGATCTGCTCTTCGACGGTTTCCACCTGCAATCCTTGCTCCCGGATTTGCTCCAGATCCTTGCTGCTCCATTCACCGCGTTTCATCGGCCCGACTCCTTTACTGTTTTTCCATGGTTTCCGAGTTTTAAATATATATCAAACTGCCCGTTGCGTCAAATTTTCCGCTTAATTCAGGCTTCTTCCGGTTTCATCCGCCAGCGACAGGACGGCCTTAAAAACGACCATTCCGATGATGACCAGGGCAATATAACTAAAAACAAATGAAATTAATACTGTAACCAGATTCACAAATCCTTCCGACAGGATTTGATAATTGGACCTAAACTGAGCGATTTTCAAGTTTGCCGCAGATACATGGCTTAAACCTTTTAAATTGTATTTGAAACAAAATATTTGATGCAGTCGTAAAAAGTCGCTTTTAGACGGCTTTGTAAAAAGTTCAAGATCAAGGCTTGCGCGATTTTGAAGAATGCAGCGTACTTAGCTGTACGTGAAATTCTGAAAAATCGCGCGTAACGCAGATATTGGACTTTTTACGAAGCCGTCAATATTTAAAAATTTGAAACGCTCAGTTTAGGTTGGATTTTTTGCTAAACCTCCCCAGAGTGAATAAAATAAAACTAAAAGGTACAGCTTTGTAAAAAGCCACCATATCGGGACTTTTTAATAGGGTGTCAAAATCGCTCAGTTTAAGTATATATTAAAATGAAAAAGGTGAAATAAAAAAGGAGGAAGTTTGGCAAATATTGTAAATAATCCGGAAGTCTATTTTTCAGGGCTGATCCCGGAGCGGGATGAAATACTTAAGCAGCTCGAATACGAAGCCGAAAAAGAAAACATCCCCATTGCGGGACCTGTGGTTGGACAGCTTTTATTTGTTCTGGCCCGGGCCAAAGGGGCGGGAAACATACTGGAACTGGGCACAGCCACAGGGTATTCAGCAATTTATCTTGGCAGGGCCTGCGCCCCGGCCGGCGGCAGGGTTACCACTATTGAAAATGACCCGGAAATGGCCGCTCGTGCCATAAAAAACATAAGCAGGGCTGGTCTTGGGAAGACAGTATCGGTAATTGAATCAGAGGTACTCCAGACCCTGCCCGGGCTTGGGGAGTTGTTTGATTTCGTATTCATGGATATTGAAAAAAAAGACTATAACAAAGCCCTTTCCCTTGTTACACCAGTATCAAAGCCGGGCTGTCTGCTTATTGCAGACAACACTGCATTTGCTGATGCTGTGGAATTCAACCAGGCAATCAGCCACAGCCAGGCATGGGACAGCGTCCAGCTTTTCTCCTACATTCCCATGCACTCGGCATTAAATGACGGGCTTTGTTTTGGTGTCCGGACCCGGCAGCTTTAAGGGGGCTTTTAAAGCAATATTTATAAGTAACCGGGTCCGGCAATCCAGTATTTTTTTGGGAAAGCAAAATCAATCCAGACCGCTGTCTATTTCCCGCAGGCGGCTTAAAATATCCAGCGAAGAAGCGGATCCGGACATTTTAAGCATTTCATTGATCCTTTTTTCTTCGAGCTTGTTTTTGTTCATGACCTTTTTTTTATAGGCTTCTTTTAAAACTTCAAGCAGTTCTTCGGTATTGCAGGGCTTTTGCAGATACTCATAGGCGCCCCTGCGGCTGCATTCAAGGGCTGAATCTATGCTTCCATGGCCTGTGAGAATAATGATTTCCATCCACTGGTGTTCTTTTTTCAAAGCCCTGAGGGTCTGCTCTCCGTCAATGCCGGGCATTTTCAAATCAACCAGGGCTATATCCACAGGCATTTTCCTGGCCGCCTCTATGGCCTTTTCCCCCCGGTTTACAGGGATCACGTTAAAACCCCGGGCATCGAGCTGTTTTTTCATTGAATCAAGAAACTGCTCTTCGTCGTCCACCAGCAACAAATTGATTTTTCGGCCCATAATCTAAGCTCCCCGAATTTATTTATAAGTTATGCCAGACCGGCCTTAACCGGCACTCAAAAGACGTCATGATATTGTTTCTCCTTACCAGCAAAAAGCAAAGGATATGCCAGAAATACTGGAATGCCTTTTTAATGATGAATTTCTTTTTATCTGGGAAAAAATGAAAAACCTTTTAGAATCGGGCTATGCAGAAACAATAAATAACGACGGATTTATTTACACATTGTAAAAAAAGCAGACCGGATATTAGCCGAAAGGAAACAATCAGACAGAAGCTTTGGGGATAAACGCAAAAACGGCAGGGGGAATGGCCTCACGCCCCCTGCCTCAGATTATTATCAGCTTTTTATATTACAGGCTTTTATCATATCAGTGACCTTTGCAAAGACGTCGGTAAGGCGCAGAATTCCCACGATTTCCCTTCCTCGGGTCACCAGAAGGGACTGATGGTGGCCCATGAGCAGCTGTACTATGGCTTCGTTTAAAGTGGCTGTTTCCTGTACGAACTCCCCCTTAGAGGGTTCATGCATTATGCTTTTTACCTTGCATTCAGAAGCCTTTCTGCATATATCCTGGGCGGGATTTTTTAAAAGCCCCAGATCATCGATGAGTTTTCTTATATGGTCTGCATCAATTCCAAACTGGTCATCGAGCTCCCGAAAATCTTTCACCCCTTCATACTTTGGCTCAAGGGCCTTTAAAATATCGGGCTGGCTTAATTTGCCGACAATCTTTTTCCTTTTGTCATATACAAGAATGGCCCTGTGCCTGTACTTTTGCTGATCAAAATCCCTCTGTGCCTGTTCCAGGGCCAAAACCGCCTCGGCCAGTGTAGCATCTTCAGAAACGGTTGCGTAATTTTCCAGCGGAACCATAATATCTTTGACTGCGATCGACTCCATTTGCAAACCTCCATAGGCTTTGGATTTCAACTAAAGCTTGCCGTCTATTTCTTTTAAGTGCTGCAACAAATCATCCGGTGAATTCTTGTCAGCAGTGTTTAACATTGCATTCATTTCCCGGGGTCCGATTTTTCTCCGATTCATAACTGTTTTCCTGTATGCATCTATAAGGGCATCCTGGAGGGTGGCAAGATCACAGGGTTTGCCCAGGCAGGAATGAATCTTGTCAGCAAGACCTTCACCTTCGGGATCAAATGAGCCATGCCCTGTCAGTATAATGATTTCCATCCATGGATACTTTTCTTTAAGGGCAAGCATTACATCCTGCCCTTTGATTCCGGGCATTTTTATGTCCACAACTGCAACATCCACTAAATTGTGGCATGCCACCTCCAAAGCTTTTTCTCCCCGGTTTACAGCTATTACATTAAAGTCCCGGACACCCAGCCGTCTTTTGAGTGAATTAAGCAGAGCCTCTTCGTCATCCACTATCAATACGTTTATTTTTTTGTTACCCAAAATCCATAATTTCCATTTAAATAAACCGGAAGCACCTGCGGGCTGTCCGGAGACAGCCGCATATGCTTCCGTTGTCTTTTTCCGGCCGGATTTATCCCCCTTGAATCCCATTAGGCGGGAAACGGCAAAAAGCGCCAGTAGCCGAGTATCACAAAGCCCCACAAAACAATCAGGGAAAGAATCATTATAATAACACCATGCCTGAAAAAGTCCTGGATTGTAATCAGCTGCTCACCGGTTTCATAGTCCTTGGCCAGGGCGAAAATAATGGCGTTATTCGGGGTTCCGATAACCATTGCATGGGCAAATGACGATGCAAAAGAAGTCGCCAGTCCCACCATTACAGGAGACTCCCCTGCCATTGCAGCCATGGGAATTACAACAGGGCCGATGGAAGCAACAGCCGCACCGTCGCTCATGAAGTTGGTCAGGACGCCGACAAAAGCCGATACGGCAATGCTCAGCCCCGGTCCCGAACTGGTCATGATCGCAGGCAGTGAGGCCACGAAGGTGTCTGCAATCCACATGGCCGCCCCGGTCACGGCCAGGCCGTAGCCCATGGCGCTTGCCGCGGCATACAAAAATACAACTTCCCAGTGTATACCTGCAATATCCTTCCATCTCAGAATGCCCAGTATGTTTAAGGCCACCAGAGCAAGGATCACCGGGCCGCCCATTCCGAAAATACCGGACAGTGCCGACCATGCAAGAATAAGAAGAACAAGTACCACTGCGGTTTTATACTCATCGCCTGTCATTTTGCCGATTTTATCTGATTCACGCTTTACAGCCGCAGACACGTTGAGCTCTTTTATCACCAGTTTGTTGCGTCCCCAGAGGTACCAGTAAATACCTATAACAATGGCCATTACAGGAACAAAGGGCAGGCCGTACATCACCCACTGGCCGAAGGTCACATCAATGCCATAGTCTTTCAAAAAACCAATCATGATAACATTTCTGCCGCCTGCCGCAGGCGATCCCGGACCGCCGACGTTGCAGGCATAATTTAGCGTCAGCATCATCATGAGTACCAGGGCCTTGTCCTTGGTCACATTGCTTACCCTTACCGCGCCCATGTAAATCAGCATGAAAACGGGTGCAATAAAGGCAATAATTGCGTGCTCGGAGAGAAAGGATGCAGTCACCGCAACCATGGGAGCAAATATCAGGCACATACGCATTATGCTCGTGCTCGGCTTTAGAAGCAGAATACCAATGCGCCTGTCAAGCCCGGTTTTTGATATGGCCGTTGACATGGCAAGAACACCAAATATGAAAAAAACGGCATCCGTGGCATACGCCTTTGTCACTCCGTTTGGCGGCAGCACCCCGAACCAGTACATCAAAACCCCCACCAGCAAAGCTGCCACGCCTATGGGCACCGCCCCGGTAGCCCAGAAAAGGGCTGCCACGATTAAAACTCCTATCATGATCTTGGCCTTCTGGGCGGCTTGCTCCACAGCCGCAAAGCCTTCGGTATGCTTTTGCTTGGATATTTTTGCATAAAACTCGGCCGGCGTTTCCCCCTCTCCCATGCCCCGGTATTCGGAGTATCCCATTATTAATTCATCCTTGGGCCCCCCCCTTTCGGCTCCGAGAAGTTCCATAAGCCGGTCTGTTGGCTGTATAAAATACATCAAGGCAAACAAAAGCGCGCCGATGATCATGATTCCCGGACGCCTTCCCTGGACTCCGATAAGCCAGTTTTTTAGAGTCGGCTTTTCAACGTATGGAATCTCCTGTCGCTGCATGGCATAACGATATTCCTGGCGTGCCTCTTCGATCTTTTCGACCATATCGTCTATGGGCGTAGGCTTCTGGAGATAGGAGAAAATGTCATACTGTCCTGTTTTCCTCGCAGATTCAATACTGCCGTAGCCTGTCAGCATTATAATCTGGACTTCCGGCCGGATCTTTTTGAGTTCCCGCAATGTCTGAATGCCGTCCATGTCCGGCATTTTCTGGTCAAGTATGACCACTTCAGGGTCTTCGTGGCGCACCATCTTGATGGCATCTTCTCCATTGTCGATGTCGATGACATCATAGCCCCGAACCGTAAGCCGCTTGGACATGGCATTGCGAAACCCGTCCTCGTCGTCCACAAGTAAAATTTTTGGCCTTTCACCAGATGCAAGTTTTCCGTTTTCAGTCACCGTTAACCTCCCTTTTGATAACGTTTCGTCAAATCATATCTGAACATAAGCCTTCACCTTTCACCGGTGTTAAAATTCCTGATAAACGATCATCGGCCGTGATCCTTTAAAATCAATTCAAGCCCCTGGCCGAATTTTTGGTCCTTCTGCTTTAATGCACTCGTAAAAAGTCTGATTTCAGATGGGGCCGTAAAAAGTTCAAGATCAAGGCTTGCGCGATTTTGAAGAATGCAGCGTACTTAGTGGTACGTGAAATTCTTCAGCTTCCGTGTAGCCGAATACAATAGCACGCGTTTGCGGCCTGCGCAAATATTTTTGGAACCGATTGGCTTTAATGCAGCGGATCATTTTCCCGCATGGCCCAGATTCCGCATGGACAGGCCCCGGCGCAGAACCCGCATCCGATGCACAGATCCGGGTCCACAGCATATTCATAGTCCTTGCCTTCCAGCTGCTTTCTGGAAATTGCCCCACGGGGGCAGATACTTTCGCAAATCCCGCAGTCACGGCAGGCCCCGCATGAGGCACAACTTGTCCCGCACTGCTCAACGCCGGAAAAAACACTCTGGCGCGGATCAAAATACTCCAGGGAAACCCGTGCAGTGTCTATCATGTGGGCCCGGTCCATGGCCGGCCTCTTTCCTTCAGCAATCTCCCTTAGGGCGGCAGCGGCCTTTCTGCCCGCGCCAATGGCGTCGGTGAGCAGCCCGGGACGGACAATGTCGCCGATGGCAAAAATCTGGGGATCAGTGGTCTGAAAATACTCGTTGACCCGGACAAAGCCTTTTTCAACTTTCACCGAATCAGGCAGAAAATCCGTGTCCGGCACATCGCCAATGGAAATTACCACAGTATCTGCGGCCAGCATTTCCCCGGATTCGAGCACCACCCCTTCTTCTGTGATCTGCCGGGTAAAGCAGGGCCATAAAAATTTCGCCCCCGCAGCCTCGGCATGCTGCCTTTCCTGTCCAAAAGAGGCCGGCTCCTGGACATCAATTAATGTAATATCTACGGCTCCCAGGCGGCGGGCCTCAACAGCCGCATCACAGCCCACATTGCCCGCGCCTATTATCACCACATTTTTGCCCGGATCGATGCTTCCGTCCTGGGCCCGGGCCAGAAAGTCGTTTGCAGCAATCATTCTCTCTTTTCCGGCAACCGGCAGAATCCTGGGCTTTGTTGCCCCTGCTGCGATCACCACAAAATCGTGATCGGCCTTTAACTGCTCCACATCGTCTTTGGTAAGCTCCTGCTGGAGATGCACATGGGCCAGCACCTCCCGGATTCGCTCAAGTTCGGCTTCCAGCACGTCGGCCGGAATCCTGGATCTTGGAATCAGACGGCTCATCTTGCCGCCCAGCTTATCGGACATGTCATAAATTACCGCATCATGGCCGGCCCGGCGCAGCTGCCAGGCAACGGAAATGCCTGCAGGTCCGCCGCCCACAACTGCGATTTTTTTTCCGGCAGCCGGCGGCAGTTCCGAAACTTTTGCGCTGATGCTCGATTTTCCAAGCTGGGTGATGTCCACGGAGGCCATGCCCGAGGAGTGCCGAGTACAGGCCTGCATGCACAGGTTGGGGCACAGATATCCACAAACAGATGCAGGAAAAGGGGTGTAGGCCAGGGCCATGTCCACGGCTTCATCCATGCGGCCTTCGCGCACAAGCCGCCACCGCTCATGCACCGGAATGCCCGTGGGACATGATGCCTCACAGGGCGGGGCATACACACGGTTTTCCCAAACCGGAACAAACCTGCGCAGTTCTCCTGTTACAATTACGGGAATCGGGCTCATGTCCAGATCTGTCAAGTCACCCACCAGACCGCCTGGGCCAAGCTCCCGATTCCACGCGGACTGCCGGAATTCTGATATGGATCGGGTTTTGCGGACCACCTTATCCATGGGGCCTCGTGCGGCAACCACCTGCCAGCGCTCCCGCTCTGCGAGCTCATCATAAAGCTCCACACGGCCGATGGCACCCAGAAACCTACTGAAATTTTCCTCCAGCCACTGCCAGTCCGCATCACTTACGGGCATGAGCCTGGCATCGCTTTTGCTGTAACCTCCGTGGGGCCCGCGGAAAAACACCTTGCCGCTCACCATGCCCACAAGGGGGCGGTAGCCGAGAATGTTGTCCGGAGTTTGTGCTTCAATGCCGCAGATCACGGCAATGCCGCCTGCCATGAATTCGCCGAAATAATCGCCGACAGATCCAAGCACCCACAGCTCCGGAGGGGCAAACCGGGGATTCTGCTTGGTCATGGTCATGCCACGGGCACCGATGCTGCCGGCCACATAAATCTTTCCCTGGGCCATGGCGTTTGCCACACCATTTGCCGCATGGCCGTGCACTATTATCTCAGCGCCCCCGTTTAACCAGCCCACGTCATCAGAGGCAGGGCCGAAGTTTTCAATGCGGGTGTTGGCATATCCCATGGAACCCAAACGCTGGCCGGAATGCCCCGTGACCCGGATCTCCAGGGGTTTGTCTCCGGCGCGCCAAAGCCGGCCGCCGATGCCGTGCTGGCCGAATGCCTCCACCTGGATTTTCCGGCGCCCCTTTGCCACGGCTTCCTGGATCTGTTCTTCAAGCACCCGGGATTCGATCCGGATGTCGTTTTGCCGGCCGGATATCAGATAATATTGCTGGTCATCCATTTTTAATGCTCTCGTAAAAGGTCTGATTTTTGATGGCGCCGTAAAAAGTTCAAGATCAAGGCTTGCGCAATTTCGAAGAATGCAGCGTACTTGGCCGTACGTGAAATTTTTCAGAAATTGCGCGTAACGCAGATATTGGACTTTTTACGAAGTCGTCAATCTTGACGGCTTCGTAAAAAGTCCTAAAATTGATATAATCGCCAAACAATAAAAAAATAACTTCTTGATTTTACTTAACACTTAATCACTTAAAACTTAACACTGCCTGGAAAAAAGACTTTTTACAGGCTCATCAATCTTAAACCACATACTGGATCTGCAACCGGTCTGCAGCCGCCTTGTCGGCAATGCCCAGGGCATCGGACATGCCTATGGGAAGCGAAGTGGACCGGCCAAGGGGGGCCACGATCTTGCGCAGCTCGGTGTCAAAGGAGACATACATGTCCACCACGCGCTGTGCCACGTCCTCGGCATCCAGCCTGCGATAAAGCCTTGGATCCTGGGAGGTGATGCCCTTGGGACACAGGCCGATGTTACAGATATTGCAGCGCCGGGTCTCGGATCCCAGACACCCGGCCGCGGCCTGCATCACGTATTTGCCCACCTGCACCCCGCTTGCCCCGAGCATGATCAAGGCCGCGGCATTGGCTGCCAGGTTGCCGTTTTTGCCGATCCCGCCGCCTGCAAACAGCGGGATCTCGTTTTGCTGCCCGAGCCTGACCAGATTAAGGTAACAATCCCTAAGCGCGCTGGCAATGGGATGGCCCATGTGATCCAGAGATACGTTGTAGGCCGCGCCCGTGCCTCCGTCCTCGCCGTCAATGGCCAGACCTGCGGCGTAGGGATTGCGAGTGAGGTTGTTTAACACGGCAAGAGAAGTCGATGTGGCCGAAATTTTTGGATACACCGGCACCCTAAATCCCCAGGCCATGTACATGGACTGGATCATCTTGGCCACGGCCTCCTCAATGGAATACTTGGTCTGGTGGGTGGGCGGGCTCGGCAGGCTCACACCCTTTGGCACACCCCGGATGGCGGCAATCAGATCATTGACCTTGTGCCACATCAAAAGCCCCCCGTCTCCGGGCTTGGCCCCCTGACCGTACTTAATCTCAATGGCGCAAGGGTCCACCTTCATCTCGGGAATGGCGTGGATAATCTCATCCCAGCCAAAATAACCGGATGCGATCTGCAAAATCACGTAACGCAAAAATCGCGAGCGCAAAAGCCGGGGCGGGCATCCGCCCTCACCTGTGCTGATGCAAACCGGCATGCCCATTTCCTCATTTAAATAAGCCACTCCCATCTGCAGCCCCTCCCACATGGGAGGAGACAGGGCGCCAAATGACATGCCGCCGATAATAAGCGGGTAAATCTCGCGCACCGGCGGAATCCATCCGTGCTCGCGCACGCGCTTCATGTTTTCTTCAGGGGGCAGAAGCCGGCCCAGAAGGGTGCGCATTTCAAATTCATGGCGGCCCGCGTCCAGGGCAGGGTCCGTGAGCATGGAAATGCGGGTGAACTTGATCTGATCCAGTATCCCGGCCGGAGCATTTCGCCTGCCGCCCCTGCGCTCGGCCTGGCCGCCCTGGCTTAAGTGAAACCGCAGCTTGTCGGCCTCGTCATTGTGGTATGGCATAATGGCGTCATTGGGGCAGACCATGGCGCACATGCCGCATCCGATGCAGTGATAGGCCGCATCGGTTCGCTGGCGGATGCCGTGGTAAACCTTGTTGACATTGCCGGGCTGGGCTGCGGCATGGATTTCCACATCCACGATCCGTTTTCGAAACACCCCTAGTTCAATGGCATTGACCGGGCACACAGCCGTGCATTGGCCGCAAAGGCTGCATTTGTCCCTGCTCCAGGCGATCCGCCAGGGATGGTCCTTTACGCTTAGTGTAGACGGGGTAATCTTTGCATTTGCCTGCATATCTTGACCTCCCGGCGGTCAGGTCGAACAACCGCCGTATCCAGGTGCATGGGTTGAAAATCAGTGTATTTGTCACGTCCGGGCAGCACATAGTCTAAGCCGCAGACCTCGGAGGAAAACACCCAGGTGCCGTGTGTGCCGCCCACCACTCCCGGGCGCAGCTTTTTTCGGTCCTGGGTCATGAACATGGTGTTGTCGGGCAACACACCGATCACACAGTTGGGACCATCTATGATAAGTTTTCTGCAGGTGCGCTTCAGGTGGGTTAAAAATTCGCCGTTGGGGTGCGACTCCAGGTCAGCGTCCTGCAGGGGCGTGATCACGTGCTTGTAGGCCTCAACACCAAGACCAAGATGGGTTGCGGTATAGTGAAGAATGTGGACAAATACCTCGGAGTCGGAATAAAATCCGGTATAACCCGGCTCGCCCCGGGAGCTTAAATACTCCCTGATGGGCACGAATGCAGTGTTTTCTCCGTTTGTCATGGTGGAAAAGCCCTGGATGAAAAACGGATGGCAGGCATAGAGATTGATGGCGTAATTGGTGTTCTGCCGGCCCTGGGCCATTATGATTCTGGCATTTAGCTTTTCATTGCCCAGCTCCAGATATTTTCCAACGGTTAAGGGATCTCCGATCTCCTTTATCATTATGGTATCGGGCCAGAAAGAAAACACGATCATGTCCTGCTGCTCACGCCCCATTTCCTGCAAAGCAAGACGGATGTTGACCAGGCGCTGCTGTTTTTCGGCTTCAACAAGATCTTCCCACTCCTCGGGATACTCATAAGCCCGGATCAGGTACATGTCGCGTTTGGGCACACCGGCCGGAGGCACCTTGGGAATCTTGATTGAAATCTTGTACTTGGTTAAAAAACCCATATTGATCATGTAGGAATCAAGGCGGCGGATGCCGGCCTCGGTGAAAATCCCGGACAAAATGGGCTCGTCTTTCATCTCTTCTAAGGGCCCGCCCAAATCCCGTAAAAACAGCCCGACGCCTGATCCGTCATGGCCTTCGCGCATGACATCCAGGGCCTCAAGCGCCTTCATGGGCGACTGGGGCGTGTCACTGGTAATGGCAATCAAACGGCACATGCTGCATTACTCCTGCATTGGGTTTGCCGGCGCATGCCCTTTGATAATCTGCCCGGGCACACGCCGCAATTGTTCTTATTCTGTCAAAAACACCCGGAACTGAAAGCAGTACCGGGCCTAAACAGTATAGCAAAATCCATACCAGATTTAAAAGTTATTCAAACCGTCAAAATTAAATCAAATCTCTCATTTGTTTCCTGTGAATCTTTCACAAAGTTAACAATTTTGTTTCTTTTCTACCACGAATTTTACAATTTTGTCTGTTTTGTATTTTAGCCTTGATAAAACCAGACATACCCGTAAAAAACAATTTATTCCGCCGCCGCGGTATTTTTGGAGAAAGGAAATCCATAAGCTCTTTGGCTGATCGGCGGCACGTAAAAGCGAGTTTCCTCGCTTCAGGAGCCTTTTGGAGCCTCAATTTCCGCTCGGAAACCCGCTTTTCCGTGCCGCCGTCAGGGCAACCAGGTGCAAATCCGTTAAAGCGCTAAAAAAAAGATTTCCGTGGAAGTCTTTTTTACACGCAGTATTGATGCACTCGTAAAAAGTCGGTTTTCAGATGGCGCCGTAAAAAGTCCAAGATCAAGGCTTGCGCGATTTCGAAGAATGCAGCATACTTAATTAAGTAAAATATAGTTGCTGATTTACTTTATTCAAAAATACTGGTCTTAACCCCGACCACAGCACCTTTGCTGCCCGCGGCCATGGCTCCGACATAACCAGGGCGGACCGAAACAGGCACAATGGTCCATTTTTTATCCATGGCAACCCCTTGGTCAAAAACTTTGCACTTTCTGCCATTGTTCCCATCAAACCGTATCTCAACGTCCCCCAGCCTGGAAATCCCCTCTCCGGTGGCTTTAAGATAAGCCTCCTTCAAGGTCCAGTACTGGTAAAATCTCTTTATGGAATGCTCAGGGCGAAATGCCTTTATGTCTCTGATCTCTGCGGGGTGAAAAAAACGCGGAGCCAGCTTTAAAACATCCCTTGAAGGATTCATATATTCAACGTCCACTCCGATAGGCCATTTCCGGCTGACGCCGGCAAGCATTATATCACGGCTATGGGACATGTTAAAATAAATAGGAGAAAAAAAAGGAGTGGTTTCAAGGCAGGGTTTATTGTGCTCATCTTCCTTAAATACCAGCTTTACAGGATCAGCCTGAAGGATTTGTCCGAGAATGCAGCGCAGTATGCCGTGGGCCGCAACATATCGCCGCCTGTGGATTCCGGATAAAAAACGCCGGGATCTTGCAGTTTCCTGATCGGAAAGCAATCCAGAGAGCCTGTCAAGACTTTTGGTGTCAATATCCAGTGATGCCTGCCAAAGGCAGACATCCCGGATATGTTGTTTTATTCTGCCAGAAGGCGGCCCCGGCATGGGTATTTTCCATAAAAAATGATATCAGCAAAACAGATTTTTACAAAATTATAAGTCCCGGACCAGCTTAACCCATTTGACAGGTTTAGACGATTATTATTTTTCGGTTAGATCCTAAGATCGGTTGACATAATAAGCACAAGCTTTTATTGATGATTGTCAACTTGAATTTTATAACAAATGCACTCCCAAGTTTACCGCTGAGTGGGTAAAAATCATAAAGGATTTCAATTCAAGGCTCAAGAAAAACCACCTGAATCTGTAATCGCATATACCCGTCATTTAAAGAGACAATATGCAGGCCTTCAAAAAGTCTGCCTCTTCGGCTCACACGCAAAAAGCATGGCCCATGAAGACAGCGATATTGATATTGCCGCGGTGTTTAACAACATTGCAGACCCTTTTGATCTCCAAGTGGAATTAATGAAAATATGGCGGCAATATGACATGCGCATCGAACCCCATGTTTTCAGATCCGCGGATTTTGAAAAATCCAATCCACTTGCTGCTGAAATCCTTTCAAGCGGCACAGAATTATAAATACCCTGATGACTTTCTACCAAATCATTTATGACTATGCTTAATTCACGACCCGGTACGGGGCCGTCGAAAGAGATAAATTCAAAGCAAGGCCTTCTGGAAATCCATTAATCCACTTTTTGCCCTAAAAAACGTATCTTTAGTGGCAAGCCCAAAGAGGCACTATATTCCGGGAAAAATATGCTCCCCCTCACCTACCTATGCCTTAAGACAAAATTTCTGCCCAGACAGCATGAAGTACATACAGTTTTCTTATAATCCCGATTTTGGCGGCAAAAAGAGCAAAATAAGCCTTAAAATCACCTTTTCATGAACTTGTATGCAATAAAATTCAAAGGGTTGGTTTGGTCCGACCCCTTCGGCCTACTTGATGCTCTCGTAAAAAGCCTGATTTCAGATGGTGCCGCAAAAAGCTGGTTATCCCGGCGCCAGATAGATTCTTCATGGCTTTTGTTTGTTTTTCAGACTTCTGCTGTTATTTATTTACAGGAAGATATCGGGATAAACAGCTTTTTACTAAGTCGTCAATTCCTTCCTGAGGATTTAAAGGGCTTCACTGATGCAGCAATCCATTCTGTTTACAATCCTATCGGCCA